>JAEVZU010000116.1 GCA_023392075.1 Bacillota bacterium
GAACTGCTTACCGACACAATATTGAATTCCGACGGCGGGCGTCCGGCGGCATCATTCAGGTATAACAGTAAATTCCGCCTGGCTCTGACAATTTTCATGCACGAATACGAGGGACAGGATACGGCATTTTATTGTGTTGCAGATTTGAGGGGAGAGGTGATAGAAAGAACAGAGCAAAATTTATCCAGCGTCAATGTTGATAGTTTCGACTCTGTTATAGAGAATCTTCTTTGTAGATATCCTCAAATCAAAGCAATTTGTTTTGGTATTCCCGGTGAGGAAGTGAATCAAAGGCTTGTTATAAGCGATTATGAAAAGTTGAAGGAACAATCTCTTTCCGGACATATATTTAAAAGATTTCATTTGCCTGTTCATATAGAAAATGATATAAATGCGGCTGTAATGGGCTACTGTTATCACAATAATGTCCCGACCAATAAATGTATCATTGGACTCTACTTTCCCGGCAAATATCCGCCGGGAGCCGGAATCTACCTGAATGGTCATATTTACAAGGGGAGAGACGGGTTGGCAGGAGAAATAAAATATCTCCCTTTTGGCATAGACTGGGAATCCTTTGATTACAACCCTGCAGACATGGAAAATATAAAGCTGAAGACCATACAGGCATTTCAGTGTATGTTCAATCCCCATGCGATTGTTCTTTATGGAGAAAAAACACCTGACTCAATATCAAGAATCCTCCAAGAAAAAAGTCTGTCGACCGTAGAAAAAATCCTGCTTCCGGAAATCATTACATCAACGGATTTAAATACTGATTTCGAAGCCGGAATCAGGCAGATAGCACTTAAACTAATTGATACGTGCTCCTGATGTTTGAGAAGCTTTTACGGATTTTTGCCATACTGCTATGCTTTTGACCAAATATCTCCCCATAGTTTATATGAAAGGAAGTAACTTATATGAATCAAAAAGACAGAATGCTTGCAGGACTGCCCTACAAGGCTTGGCTGGATGGATTGCGCGAAGAAAGAATGGAGAACAAGCTCAAAATTCATGAGTATAATTTATTACCACCGGATCAAACAGAAAGAATGTACAGGTTAATCAGGAGTATTCTTGGAACGGCAGGTAAAAATGTTCATATTGAGCCTCCTTTCCATTGTGACTATGGAAAAAACATAGAGGTCGGAGAGAATTTTTTTGCAAATTATAACTGTACAATTCTAGATGTGGGTAAGGTGAGGATTGGTGCTAATGTTATGTTTGCTCCCAATGTATCTGTATATACTGCCGGCCATCCCATTCATCCTCAATCCAGAAATTCAGGGTATGAATATGGAATAGCAATTGCCATTGGAGATAATGTATGGATAGGCGGCAACGTGATTATCAACCCCGGCGTGACCATAGGCAGCAATGTGGTTATAGGAGCAGGCAGTGTTGTCACTAAAAATATACCGGATAATGTGATTGCAGTGGGAAGTCCCTGCAAAGTTATCCGTGAAATCACTGAAGATGATAAAAGATACTACTATAAGAATAAAGAATTTGATGTGCAGGATTACCTGTAAATAATGAAAGGAGGGACAGTTTTGCTGAAAAGTACGATTGATTTGCATCTGCACTCCTGCTATAGTGATGATGGGGAAATCGGACCTGAAGAACTGGTACAAAAATGCAGACATAGCGATATCAGAATTATGGCAATTGCCGATCACAATTGTGTAAGAGCAAATGAGGCGGCACAAAGCATGGCGTTGGCAGCAGGAATAATTTATATTCCCGCTGTTGAGATCGACTGTACTTTTAATGGTACCAATCTTCATGTATTAGGCTATGGAATCGATTATAACAGTCCTGATTTTGAAATAATTGAGAATGATATAACAAAACAAAGTTCTGAAGCTTCTTACAAAATGCTGCTTGCCACTCAAAAGCTCGGGTTTGATATAAGCAAGGACGATATGTCCTCTTTGACTGAAAATATGCTTTGCAAGGACAGCTGGACCGGAGAAATGTTAGCGGAAGTACTTCTGAATAAACAGGAATATAAAAATCATAAATTACTTCAGCCTTATCGTCCTGGTGAGTCCAGAAGTGATAATCCGTATGTGAATTTTTACTGGGATTTTTATTCCCAGGGGAAACCCTGCCATGTGAAAATGATTTATCCAACTCTGGAGCACATTCTTGAAATAATTCATAAAAACGGGGGAAAAGCCATTCTCGCACATCCGGGTCTTCAGCTTAAAGACAATAGTAAAATGTTGAATGACATTATTTCAAAAGGAATTGATGGCATAGAGGCCTTCAGCAGCTATCATTCTCCGTCGGAAGCCTTCAAATTCTATAAAGAAGCAATAAATAATCATATACTTGTTACTTGCGGCAGTGACTATCATGGTAAAACCAAGCCGGCAATTTCCATTGGGCAGCATGGCTGCTTAATTTCAGATAAGGAAATGCAAGTCAGCTTATCCGGCGTTTTCACCAAACTGACCGATAATTGTTGTCAATTATGAATGACGCAATAATCAGTCAGTCAGTATGCTCGATAAATCTGCTATTCAGGCATTAAAAAGAAGGCGTGCTTGAGAAGCACACCTTCTTTTTATCTGCAGCGGAGATTGACACATTTAATAAGTAAAAGATGGTGAGTGTGTGCATAAAAATTTTTCACACGGTCAGCCTTATTTACTTTAATACCCGCATAGCTCTCATAGCATTAAGAATAGCGATTACTGTAACTCCTACATCACCAAATACAGCTTCCCACATGGTAGCTATACCCAAAGCACCTAATACAAGGATGACGGCTTTAACTCCCAATGCGAATGCTATATTCTGCCATACTATACTTTTGGTTTTTTTAGCTATCCGAATTGCAGATACAAGCTTGGAAGGTTCATCAGTCATAAGAACCACATCGGCAGCTTCAATGGCGGCATCGGAACCAAGTGCACCCATGGCTATGCCGATATCTGCACGTGCAAGCACGGGAGCGTCATTGATACCATCACCAACAAATACCAGCTTGCCTTTGGTCTGCTTCTTTTTCTCCAGAGCCTCAAGCTGTTCGACCTTCTGGTGGGGAAGCAAATCAGTATAAGCCATATCCAGTCCAATTTCACCAGCGATTTTTTCTCCGACTGCTTTACTGTCACCCGTAAGCATAGCTGTAGTTTTTACACCCATGGTTTTCAGTTTATGAATTGCATCTTTACTATCAAGCTTTAATTCATCTGAAATAACGATATATCCTGCAAAACTTCCGTCAATAGCCAGATAAACTATACTTCCCAAGGCTTCGGCTTTTTTAAAAGCTATATCAGAAGTTTCCATAAGCCTGCTGTTGCCGGCCAGTACCATGCTCCCATCAACCCTTACCCGGATTCCCTGACCGGGTATTTCCTCGTGATCAGTAAGCTTTTGGCTATCAACAGCCTGATTGTAAGCCTTTTGTATTGAAATTGCTATAGGATGATTAGAGAAGCTTTCGGCATGAGCAGCAAAGGAGAGCAGCTCATTCTCAGACCATCCGTTTGCAGTGATAATTTGTGTTACCTTGAAAATACCTTTAGTAAGTGTACCTGTTTTGTCAAATACAACAGTATCTACATTATTAAGCGCTTCCAGATAGTTGCTGCCTTTCACCAGTATGCCGTTTTTTGACGCTCCACCGATTCCACCGAAAAAGCTTAGGGGAATTGAGATGACCAAAGCGCAGGGGCAGGATACGACCAAAAATACCAGAGCACGATGTATCCATTCTGAAAAAGCAGCTCCCGGAACCACTAACGGCGGTATTACCCCAAGTGCCAGTGCGGCAAAAGATACAAAAGGGGTATAGTATCTTGCAAACTTAGTTATAAAGTTTTCGGTAGGAGCTTTTTTGCTGCTGGCATTTTGCACAAGATCCAATATTTTTGAAATTGTTGACTCACCGAATTCTTTTGAGACCTGGATTGTGAGCATGCCATTTTTATTAATAGAGCCGGATAACACTTCATTACCGGGTTCAACATCCCGGGGAAGAGACTCACCGGTCAAGGCTGAAGTATCGAGAGTGGATCTCCCTTCAACAATACAGCCATCCAACGGTATTTTTTCACCGGGCTTAACAACTATCAAGTCTCCAATACCTACTTCGTCTGGAGTAACCTTTCGTATCTCATTACCGATTTTTAAATTGGCAAAATCAGGACGTATATCCATAAGAGATGATATTGATTTGCGAGATCTATTAACAGCCAGGCGCTGAAATGCCTCTCCAACCTGATAAAACAGCATTACAGCTACGCCTTCTGGATATTCACCGATGGAAAAGGCTCCTATGGTCGCCACACTCATGAGAAAGTTTTCATCAAAAAGCTGACCTTTAGTGATGTTTTTCAACGCCCTGAATACAACCTCACCACCTACAAAAAGGTAGCTGACCAGAAATAGCGCAAACTCTATGTAATTGCTAAAATCAAAAAGCATGCCAGTGACAAAGATTGCAGCACCTGCATAAAGGATCATACGGTGTACCCATTTTCTCCAGTTTAATGACGAATCCGGAGTGGTTTTTTTGTCGATATATGAAATTTGGATAGCGGGTTCAATGTCTGTGGCAATCTGAGATGCCTGCCTGATAATAGCTGGTAAATTCTTTTTGTCTAAAGCTTCAATAGTGAGCTTTTGAGAAACAAAGTCAATTTCTACCGCTTTTACTCCTTCGATACGGTTTACCTGCTTTTCTATTTTCTGAGCACAATCGGCACAGCATAGACCCAGTAGATAAATTACTTTTTTTCCAGGCTGCAGAAGCTCCTTTTCATTCAATACAACATCAGGATCGTGCCGTTTTACAATTGAATCGGCTTGTGCTTTAAGGCTCTCGGCTTTTTTTTCATCAGCAATTTCCATAATCAGAGTCTTTGAAACAAAATCCACAGCAGCAGAGGATACACCCTCAAGCTTATTAACATCCCGTTCGATTTTTGCAGCGCAGTTTCCGCAGCAAAGTCCTTCTAAAATAAATTCTTTTCTAATTGCAGTGTCCATTCATGATTACCGCCTTTTCTAACCATTTATTATAAAGCTTCTTTGACAATAATGTCTTGATCATGTGTAACTGCGATACTGGTGATTTCCTTAGTCAGCATGTCAATATTGGAATCTGAATCGATTTCTATAGAAAGAATAGAGGTGTCTGTGCTTACATCTGCGCTTTTGACACCCTTCAGCAGACTTACGTCCTTTTTTATTTTAGCTGCACAGTTTCCGCAGCAAAGCCCTTCCAGTGAATATTGTTTTGTAATTGTTTCCATAATTTATTTCTCCTTTTCTTTAATTAATATCGTTTAATACTGTTGCTTTGAGCTTCAGTTGAACAGTTGCTTTTTCAATCAACTAAAAATATAAAAAAATAAAGTTAATTCTTCTCTAAAAACAAGCCACAATAAGTTTATTTTTCGGAAATATGAATCAAACCTTGATCGAATATATTTTTTACATGATCATCGGCAAGTGAGTAGTAAACAATCTTTCCATCCTTGCGGTATTTAACCAGTTTGGACTGTTTTAGCACTCTTAGCTGATGAGATATTGAAGATTTTGTCATGCCTAAAAGTACAGCAATATCACAAACGCACATATCAGCACGTAAAAGTGCACAAAGAATTTTAACTCTGGTTGAGTCACCAAACACTTTAAATAAATCAGCAAGATCAATAAGATTGTCTTCTTCTGGCATATGTTCTCTTACATCACTAACTACTGCTTCATGTATGGAATTACAGTCGCATCTGTCAATATCGGCATGATAAGCACACATATATGTCCTCCTGTAAATTGAATAGTTGAATTGTTGCTCAACTATAATTATATTCCTAATTTATAAGTTGTCAATAATAAACTTAAGCAGAATGCTGGTATATCAATTTCTACTAAAAAAACAATTGATTCTCAGACGCTTTAGGAGTGAAACGATGAAGCTGCTTTGGATTTCCTTTCAAGTATCAAATTTTTATACGATGAAATATGGAAATTATAAAATCTGTCAATCAAGAAGTAAACAATTTTATAATTATAAAAAAACTAGCTTTTATTTATGTGAATATATTTTCAAACATTCACAGAATGTTAACAAATTTGTTAATGGCTTTTGCTATAATTAATAATAAAGTTTTTTGATAGATTTGGAGTTTTATGGATATGCTGCATTTTAGTTTTAAACAAAATTGCAAATTATTATTTTTACTGCTTTTGTTACTTTTTTCTTTTATGTCCATTTATATGTCTCATGGTTTAGTTGAAACATATTGTAAAAATGGTCATGAGAGTTTATTTAAGTATGTATTGAATAATAATAAAAAAATCCTTATCAAATCAAAAAATACATTAAATAAATTAAAAGCATTTTTTTATAAAATTATTAAACTTTCAAAAATTCAATTAACAGTCAAAAGTATTATAAGTATTATTTTTCAAATATTTAATTTACGATTTTGCATAATATCAATTGTTTTTCTATTTTCTTTTCTATTTTCCTTTTTCAATGCAGGTAAATATAAACAAAATATCCTTTTCTCTAATATGACAGCATAAATGGTTGAATAAATATATTCTCATTTTATGCATCTATTAGAGTTTTAAAAGCGTGTCTGCAGAGCTGGCGATTTTTTAATGGATAAGTATTATGCATATCCATTGGAATATCAGCAGCGTTTTTCAGTGTGCTTAAATTTGCATGGAAAAATATACTTATGCCACTGAATTTAATGGAGGTTAGGTATGGATAAAGACATGAAAAAAACGGATAGAATCAAACGTGAAGATAATTTATCAGAAGAATCTGAGAATGCTGAATTAAATTCGGATACTTCTGTAATGCAGGATTTGTTTGACTCAATTGGAATTGGATTTTTAAAGTCTACAAAAAAGATAAACCCTGTATCAAGAAATAATTTAAAGGTAAAGGAATCGGAAGTTCCAGCAACAGACAAAACGGATATAAAAACGAACATAAATGAAACACAAATACCGGGAGTTCAAAATGAAAATCTTAAGGAGAGCTGTGCTGAGATAGAGACTTCCATCGAAGACCAAAATCAGGAATTCGTGAAATTCAAGCTTTCAGAGAGATATATAACGGACGCTGAAAGTGAAATCCCGCGGAAAGATATGGGGCTAGCTCTGAATTTACAGGAGCATAGTGGTTATAGGCCAGCCAAAAGTGGCTTTAGTATAAGAAAGTTCTTCGCTGTACCTGTTATTATCCTCTTGGCATTTCTTGGCGTTAAGTTCTATGGTTTTATTACAGAACCCCGGCCTCCCAGTGAAGATGTAGTAGCAGCATACAGCGGGAAAAACTTAACAAAACAAGAGCTTATGGCATATATCAACAGCAAAGGGTACCGGGAGCAAGAGCATTCACTGTGTGAAAGGCATGGTTTTGATCATAATAAATGCGACAAAACCGAGAAATGTGAGACACATCCCATACATAGCCTGGAGTCTTATAAGCAGATCATTAAAATGATAGCAGTTCAAAAAATGGTAGAGGACTGGGCAAAACAAAGCGATGTAACTCAAAAGGACGAAGTACAGCATGACTTCAAGCACCTTATGGAAGAAGTGAATTTGGACAGCCTGGTAAATAAAGTGCACGAGGACCAGCTTTCTCCGGATAAGATTGATAAACTGGAAATTCAAAAGTATTACGATGCAAACAAAGACAAATACAAGGAAAAGCCTTTTTCTGAAGTTGAGGATGAAATCAGGAGTTTACTGGCTGCTGAAAAGGATCAGCAGTTCTTTCCGGAATATATAGAAAAGCTTAAGAAGAATGCCGGTCTAAGTGTAAATTATGACATCCTGAGGGTTGATCCACCTACCGAAACAGAAATGCGAAGCTATTATGATAAGAATACGGATAAGTATGCTGAACTTAAAAAGGCAAAAATACTGGAAATCAAGGTTAACATAACTGACGCCGAGGAAGAATCCCGAAAAAAAGCTCAGGAAGCTTTGACTAAAATAAATAGTGGAGAGAGCTTTGAGACCGTCGCAAAAGCATACTCCGATAGCGATGAAGTTGGAGCATATTACATCAAGCAAGGTGATAAAGGTGCAACTTTTGAAGACCGTGTTTTCAACCTGCAGATTAATGGAATTAGTGATGTTTTCACGGATGGAAATAGCTTTTTTATTGTAAAGTTACTGGAAAAACAGGATAAAAGACAAAAGACCTTTGAAGAAGCACTTGAAACAGTAAAAGCTGAAGTTACAGGAGAAAAGGAGGACAAGCAGTACGAATTGAAAAAGGATGAAGCCCTATTCAATGTCCATGGAAAAAGATTTACACTAGGTGAATTTAAAACAGAATTTAAAGAGCTTTCTCCCGAAACACAAGCTCAATTTGCAGATTTTGAAGCCAAGAAGAACTTGATAGACCAGCTTATAACCAAAGAACTTTTGCTGGAGGAAACGGTGGATGAGGCTGCAGACGATGAAACAAGCAGGGAAATCGGGGATTTGAAAATCCAATACATCAATCAAATGCTCCATAAGGAAAAAATAGATGAAAAAATTGGAGAGATTTCGGAGGAAGAGATACTAAAGGCCTATGAAAAGAATAAGAGCCTATTAATTGATCCCCCCAAAGCTAAAATCAGCCTGATCCGTGTTGAGCAGGGTAGTTCGGATGCCGAAAAAAGCAGAGCACGCCAGCGTATTGATGAAGCCATACAAAAGATTAAGAGCGGAACTGAATTTGGTGAAGTTGCTAAAGAGTATTCCAGTGATCCCACATCCTCAGCAGGAGGTGAGCTGAAAGAATGGATATATAACGATGTTTCTCTTGATCCTGTGCTTAAAAAGAATATTTTTAGTTTAAAAACAGATGCAGTAAGTGCTGTCTTTGAATATGAGGGTGGATATTATATTTTTAAGCTGCGCCAGAAAGAAGATAAAAAGCAGATGGCCCTTGACGAAGTTAAACAGGAATTAAAAGAAGCCTTGCTGGAAGAAAAGCACTATAAAATGGAAGCGGAACTTGAAGATGAATTGCTAAGGCAATCAAAATTAACTATTTACAATTCATCCCTAAAAAAAATATTAAAAGAACAAACTGAAATAGAAAAATAATTTTATTGAAGGAAGGTGATAGTTTTGGAGAGAAAAGAGCGTACAATTCTTATAGCAATTATAGCCAATTTTGTTCTCATCATCCTGCGCTTTTTCCTTGCTAATGTTTCGGGGAGTTTAGGGCTAAAGGCAAATGCATGGCACTCCTTTACCGATGTTTTTGTATCTTCGGTAGTTTTCCTGGGACTATTTGTCGGACGCTTGGGGGCAAGGCGGCATTCAAAGCTCATAAGCAGATTGGAAAATATTCTTGCACTGTTTGTTTCATTTTTCATTTTCTATATGGGAATTGAAATAATGTTTGAAGCAATGGGAAATGAGGGGCGCGAGCTGAAATACATAGCCTTTACTGCTGCAGGAGCCTTTATAGGTGTTATAATCAATTACTTTATGGCCCGCTATAAGCTGTATGTTGGCCAACAGACAAATTCTCAAAGCCTGATTGCTGACGGGTACCACTCCAAGATGGACATGTACTGTTCAATTGCAGTGCTAATCGGTTTGACCGGCTCATTATTCGGAATGAACAGCCTGGAGAAAATAACTGCAATTATTGCCATGGTATTTATGTTCATAGCTGCTTATGAAATATTTATAACTAATTTTAAGACATTAATCTCTACAGATAACCATACTGATAGTCATGGCCACGTTCATCTTAAATTTTCGGCGGGTAATAAAAAAGCTCTAGTAGTTATTTGCCTGGGATTTGTGGCGGCTTATATGATATCAGGAGTTTACTATGTTAATTGGGATGAGCAGGGAATTGTTAGAAGATTCGGCGCTGTAGTAAGAGAAAAAGTGGAACCCGGACTTCATTACAGGTTACCATATCCTGTCGAGAATGTGGTGCTTGTAAAGAAGGATAACATACGCAATGTTCAGAGCGGTACAAACCTTTTATTAACTGGAGATACAAATCTTGTGAATGTAAATATGGGCATACAATACAAGGTATCAAACGCAGAAAAATACTCACTGAATGTTAATAATCTGGACAGTCTGATAAAAGCTATTGCCACATCCAGTATCCGGCAGGTGGTGGGTGAGAAGAATATTGACTACTTGTTGTCTACTGGAAAGGCCGATGTGGAAGAATCCTCAAAGAAGCTTCTTCAGGAGGCATTGGACAAAAACAATACAGGTGTACAGGTGGTAAGCCTGCAATTATTAGAACTGGCACCTCCGCAGGAGGTTGTGGATAGTTTTCAGGACCTTGCCAGCGCAAGACAGGATAAAGCGACATACATCAGTGAAGCAAAGGCATATATGAATACCGTTATTCCCGAAGCAAATGGAAATGCATATAAAACTGTAAAAGAAGCAGAAGCCTATAAAGATGAGAAAATAAAGACTTCTCAGGGTGATGCTGAGCTTTTTATCAAAAAATTTAACGAGTATCAAAAAGCAAAGAATATCACCGAATATAGGCTATATATGGAGGCTATGGACAAAATACTTCCAAAAGTAAAAAAGATACTGCTTGGAGGAAATATCAAAACGGAGGGGACCGACTTATGGTTGACAAATGGCGGCGCCGGCAATTCAATTATTAATTCTGGAGGGGATAAATAATGGAAGTAAACATAAATAAAAAGGAGAGTCATGTTAAAATAAGCCCTAAAATATTAATAGGTGTGATACTAGGATTGTTACTACTGTGCTTAAACCTGATCATCTATACCGTAGATACTACGGAGTTTGCAGTTGTAACACAGTTTGGAAATCCTGTAAGTACAGTTCTTGAACCGGGATTAAAAGTGAAACTGCCTGAGCCAATTCAATCTGTGCAGCGCTTTGACAACAGAGTACAGGTTTATGAAGCAGAGCCTCTGGAACTTCTGACATCAGATAAAAAGAGTGTAAAGGTAGATTATTATGGAACCTGGCGAATAACAGATCCTGTTACCTACATGAAAACCGTAAAGGACAAAGCTGGAGCAGAAGCAAGATTACAGGATGTCTTCTCATCTGGTCTGGGTGTCCAGATGGGGCGTTATAATCTGGATGACCTGATTAACGTGGATACAAATAAATTAAAACTTAACACCATGATGCAGGATGCTGTCCAAAAATGTAAGGAAAAAGCAAAAGAATATGGTATTGAGGTTGTGGATGCACAAATTAAGGTTTTGAATTTTCCGGATGTTAATAAGCAGAGCGTATTTTCAAGGATGAAGGCAGAACGTGAACAGATGGCTAAGAAGTATCGTTCTGAAGGAAGCGAGGAGGCAGCCAAAATAAGAGCGGATGCCGAAAAAGAGCAAAAAATAATTCTTTCCGAGGCCTATAAGCAGGCTCAACAGTTAAAGGGCGAGGGAGATGCCGAAGCTATAAAGATATATGCACAGGCTTTTTCAAAAGACCCTAACTTTTATGAATTTATTCGTGCTCTTGAAACTTATGAAAAAACAATAGATGAAAAAACAACGCTTGTACTACCTTCTAATTCTGAAATTCTAAAATACCTTGAAAGCGGAAAAACCGGTAATTAACCCTTTGGGTAAAAATCTGACAGGAGGAGGCAGAAAACAGTGAATGAAAATGGAAAGCCACCAAAACAGGATATTAAAAATATCTTCGGTAACATAATTGAAAAAGTTAAAGACAAGTTTATATCTTTATATCGATTGTTGAAATGCCATTTATACGGTACAAATCAACAACAAAATTTGAAAGGTAAAATTTCTGTTTTTGAGGACATATCAAAAGCCTTTGGTCATATTAATCCCCAAAAGGCAGTATTGGCATTACTTGGAGGCCTTGTACTGGTATATGTTCTTACAGGAATTTACATGGTTAACCCAGGTGAACAAGCAGTTATCCGGAGATTTGGCAGTATATTGGATAAGCCTGTAGCCGAAGGCATACACTATCGTTTGCCCTGGCCGGTGGACTCGGTTGAAAAAGTAAATGTGTCTGAGGTCAGAAGAGCTGAAGTGGGAGTCAGTCTGCCAGATCACATTCATAAAGATAACCCACCTCAGAGTATTCAGTTGTTGACAGGGGATGAGAATATCATTAGCAGCGAAGCTATCGTACATTATAAAATTAATGATGCAACCAAGTTTTTGTATAATGTAAATTCCAATGACGAACAACTGGTAAGAAACAGTGTCGAAACGGCATTAGTTTATCTCACTGCAAACATGGGAGTGGACAATATTTTGACAAGTGAAAAAGTCAGTGCACAGACAATGATTATGAAGAAGGCACAGGAAATTCTTGATGGTTATAATTCAGGTATCCAGGTTACAACTTTTAATATCCAGGCTATTGTCCCTCCCAATGAGGTAGCAGATGCTTTCCGGGATGTTACAACAGCAAGAGAGGATAAAGAGAAGGAAATCAATCAGGCAAAGGGATACTATAACAGTTTAATCCCAGAAGCCAGGGGAAAGGCAAATGAGCAAATTACCAAGGCCGAGTCATATAAGACAGAAATTGTTAATAGAGCCACCGGTGACGCGCAAAAATTTGAAACAATGCTTTCAGAATATCAAAAAAATAGTCAGATATACTCCCAGGATACCACCAAGTATAGATTGTTTCTGGAGACAATGGAAAAGATACTGCCCAAGGTCAATAAATTTATTGTTGACCCGTCGGATGGAAAGGTTAATTTAAAACTTTTTGATCAGGTGGACAATCAAACAGGTTCAGCAGGTAATTCTGTGAATTAAAACATTGACATGTTTTCACCCATCATGCCCAGCCCGAAAGCAAATATGTACAAAGTTATTTAAAAAACTTGAAGAAGATGGGAAATTAAGGCTAACAAAAAAGAAAGCTCTATTAATGTAATGGTAAAAATACATAAACTAAATTTTCAAAGGCCGAATCTTCAAATGAAGTACGGAGGAACCAATAACAGGGGTGAATCCATGCAAATGGTAGGATATGCCTATTACCCGAGCCCGTCAGCTAACTTCGGAAGCCTATTATAGGAGGAAACCAATGGCAGTTAATAAGATTTTTGCAGGATTTATTTTATCATCATCTTTTGTGCTTGTCAGCTCAGTTGCATTTGCAGCTAATCAGCCTGCACAAATTATGGGAACAAATGTAAATGTCAGGACATCACCCAATACCTCGGCAAATATAATTAAAAAGTTATCAAATTCAAGAGTTTCAATTCTTGATAAATCAAATGGCTGGTATAAAATTTCTTTTAGCGGTAAGACAGGCTGGGTCAATGATGACTATATAAAAGTTCTTACCATAGATGCAAGAATAAATGCAAACGGTGTTAATTTCAGACAAAGTGCAAGTACCTCGGGAAAAATAATAGATTCTCTGAGCAAAGGAACAAGAGTAGTTATACTTGATACTTTGGCAGGATGGCACAAGGTTAAGGTCAGTGGAAAGATTGGATATATTTCAGCTAAATTTGTTTCAGTCGTCGATACTACTGCGAAATCATCCCGTTCAACAACGGCCACAACGATACAATTAAATGCCGTCGAAGATTCTAACAATTCTATTGCAAAAAAAGTTATTGATTATGCAAAAAAAATGGTCGGAGTCCCATATGTATATGGTGGAAGCAGTCCAAGTGGATTTGACTGCTCCGGCTTTATTGGCTACGTTTTTAAGAATTTCGGTATAAAACTTAACCGATCTGCATCAAGCATGTATTCAAACGGGAAAAAAGTTTCAAAGAATGCACTAAAAGCAGGTGATCTTTTATTTTTTGATGCCTCGTCAAGAAAGGCATCCGGAGCAATTGACCATGCTGGCATATATTTGGGAAATGACCTGTTTATACACGCTTCATCATCAAATGGTGAGGTGAAAATTACAAGCTTGTCAGAGTATCCGGGAACGTATATAGGTGCAAAAAGAGTACTTTAGTAATAAAAAGCGAATCTGAATGCACTGCTCTGCTAAGGTGCACATGGACGCTAAAATTTGCCATAACTGCTCTTTGAGACTCTTTATTATTGTTAAGAGTCTCACTTTTTTGAAAAAAATTCCAAAAATCTACAGAATTAATGCAGCTATCACAAAAAGCGCCGTTGATATACCGACCGCAGACAGGCTGTAGGGCAGCTGTGACTTAACATGCTCCATAATTGGTATGTCTGATATGGTTGCAGAAAGTACAGCTGTTTCTCCAAGGGGGGAAGCATTATCGCCTAAGGAACCTCCTGCCAAAACCGCACCTATGACAAGGGGAATACTGGAGCTTGTGCTTACTGCCAGTGGCAAGGCTATTGGCATGACCAAAGCCCATGTACCCCAGGCCGATCCCATAAAGTATGATGCTGCACACCCTATTAAAAAGATGGCAGCTGGGATTAATAAAGCTGGGATTTTATCTCCAACCACATTTGTAACAAAGTCTACAAACCCCAAATCCTCAACAATTGAAGAAAGACCCCAACTCAATATCAGTACAATGATCGGGGGAACAATTTCATTACCTCCCGATAAAAAATGACTTTCGATTTCCTTCATGGGTATTTTTTGTATTACATAGAAAATTGAAGTCAGTACGATGGTTAAAATTCCGGAAAGCAATATGGATTTTTCAAATTGAGCATTTATTAAAGCGTTAAAAAAGCCTGATCCTTTACCCTTACCCGTGTACCAAAAAAAGAAAAATGTTGAAGCGATTAGTAAAGATAGCGGTAAAATGAGGTTAAAAGGGCGGGGTGGGGCTTTTTCTTCAAACTTGCATTGCTCATGGGCCTCATGGCCTGAGTGCTCGCTTTCTTCCTGTTGTTTTTTGTTCACACTTGTATTGATTTTAGTAAATCCAAAATTAAACAGGATTACACTAATACTGATTAAAAGCATAACGATAGCATAAAAGTTAAATGGAATGCTTTTAATAAACATATTATAGGGTGACTCCTTAAGACCTACCTTGTTTAAGGATGAAGCAATTACGCCAACAATATATCCTATGTAGGTTGTTCCAAAGGGTATCAATATGATTAAAAGGCATGACGTTACATTGACGACATGAGCAAGTTTGTATTTATTTCCCTTGAGCTTGTCAATTAAAGCTTTTCCGATTGTGCCTGTTGAAATTACATGAAAGCAACAGTCTATAAAAGTGAAAAGAGTAACGAGCCAGATTGTACCCAATGCTCCTTTTTCAGTTTTAACATATTTATTTGCAAGTTCTGAAAAGCCTTTGATACCTCCCGATAACTTCATTATCTCACCAAAAGCTCCAAAAACAAATAAAAACAGGATGATATACAAGCTTTCTTCACTGGCTGCTGCTTTAACCAAATGCTCTATTGCCAAAATTGTACCGTCTATAACATTGCCTTTTCCAAGTAATATTCCTCCCACAAGAATTCCTATGGTAAGTGACGGAATGATTCTTTTCGTAAACGCTGCAAGCACAATAACAAGTATAGGAATAAATATTGAAACTAATCCAAAATTCAAAGTAATCACACCTTTAATATATATATTAATTAATAGTATTACTTTCGTATCGATTTTCATCCATTGCAAATAACACTACTAATATTTGTACTACAAAATAAATACATTAATAAACTATTTGAACGGGTAATTCAAGTAATGGTTGACTCGTTGAAAACATTAACATATAATAAAAATATTATATATGAACAATTGTTCATATATAAGCAACTGACGAAACAGGTACTGTGGTTCATACAGTGGTACCGTTAAAATAGACAAGCGAACACACATTTAGAGCAAAAGAAATTTGGACAGGAGCTCTTATATGAATAAATGTAAGTTAATATATTTGCGGGGAATGAGGAGATCAAAAATAATATTATTCAAAAATGCAGTTAATGAGGGACTAATAACAATTATACCAAAACCCTTTATGAAAGTTTTCATGAAATCCTACT
The DNA here is from genome assembly GCA_023392075.1 of Bacillota bacterium. Classification (GTDB taxonomy): domain Bacteria; phylum Bacillota; class Clostridia; order Acetivibrionales; family DSM-1351; genus Ruminiclostridium. The sequence continues at coordinate 15,945 of JAEVZU010000116.1, forward strand.
TGGGCAATTTTCGAAAAAAAGCCAAAATAAATTGAATATTTAAAACGTAAGCAAATGAAATACAGACATAAATGAAAGAGGGGTAACAATTGGGACTTTATTCAAAATATATTCATCCTAGAATAATAGATAATATACTTTCAAATCCAGAGGTTACAGAGTATCGGAAAGACATCTTATGATACATAGTATAAAAAGCCCCTCCAATTACGCGAAATAATAATTTCGCGTAATTGGAGGGGCGATACATTGGTATCTTATCATAATCAAAAATATGTATGGAAATCTGATGACATAAAAATTATCACTTACATTGTTTCATGATGGTTAATAAATCTTCCATTGTAAATTCTCCCCCGCTTAGAGTCCCAAAGTAAGAGTAACTGTTTTTTCGGGTGAATACGGCATTTTTCCGTCGTATAAAATATATTTCCTATACTATTTGTACATCACTGTACCCAATAAGCTTTTCAATAGCTTTGTCTACCATATGGTTGGAATCGCTTTTATCCAGTATATTAAGTACAGGTATTCTATTACTGCTGTAACGCATTTTCTTCTCATTAATAAACCTGTAATCCAATGAAATATAAGACTGCACATGTTCCTCATGTGCTCTTTCCCAATCGAATTGCATGTTTGCAATGTTGAAGAAATCAACCTCAAATCCAAGCTTATATTTAATCGAATTCGTATACGTATCAAATCCCTCAGGCTTATAATCTTCATACAGCAAGCTGGCTATTACAACGTCCGGAGCTACAGTTTGCGAGATTTCGAAGGCAAGTAGGCCGAATTTGTTGGTAAACTTTCTGTTAAACGGCATTATAGCCCCGGGTACTCCGATAATTATAATATCGGGCTCTTCGGTTTTTTCGATTTTCTTGATGAATCTATTGAACATCAATACTTTATCGACATCAGAAATAGTATTTCCATACATAAATGAAGGAAAAGGATGGAACCCCATCATCTCACAGTACGACCTGGTACCTATCTGACTTATTTTATATCCTGATTCCTGAATTTTTTCCCTTAGTGCAAGCTGGATTTCAAATTTATTTGTTCTCTCAGATATTCCAACCGTCAAAATAACAGGTGTGTCTATTTCTTCAATACTTTCGTTCTCAATGACTATCTCCTCCGGTAGAACATTCTGAATTCCATCAAAGTACTTGAAATACACTCCTTTACTATTACACAAAGACAATATCTCTTTAGCAGCCTCTCCATCCAATTTCAATGAGCATATTATGTTTTTTTTCGATTTTACGGCCAATGTAATTTTATTAAAAATATATTTTTCAAAATCAAACGGTAGATGTGATTCAACAATCATTACGGTATCGCATAAGTCCAGTGATTTTTCAAAATCCGCGGATACCAATATGCCTATATCCGGTCCACGATCTGCCATACCCGCATCTTTTCCTGTAAAGCCCCATCCATTTGGAGATACAAGGCACGATATGTCATATTCCGTAAGCAAAGACCTGTGCCTTAATACTGGAGTAAATTCCAAATTGTACGGATAAATCAAAAGCCTCTCATTTTTTTTCATATTAGTACACTCCATTATTACACCTCTCGTTCCGCCATATAAAAATCATAAATTTCTTCGCCTAATTCAGCCCCAAATTCCCTTAAAGTACAGATATCCTTTAATAAACTATCAGCTGAGTTTCTTACATAACTGCATCTTGAAACCTTTTTTTCCATTGACAGACTATCCTTTTCATCCGCTGCTGCTGCACATAAATTGCAAAACATAAGTGCCCAACAGTTTATACACTTCTTTTCACTTATTTTTCCTACATTAAGCAAAGATCTTATTTTATCTACATCAAAACCAGCATCTATATTTCCAATTTTCATTAGTGGAGATGCTTCACTAACCCTTTCACACGGGTAGAAATTACCGTCAACATCCATAAACAGCCTTTGAACCCCTGGCATACATGGTCCTCCATGATGAATTTTATCAGGTAGCTCTGCTCTCATTTGCAATCGGCTGTATTTATCCTTTCTTTCGATGTAATGCCTCGATAGTAGTTTTGATGTATATTTCTCGTCCAGATAACCAAGCTTTGATAAAAATATCTTAAAAAATTCATATTGAGTTTCAGAAATATAATTTTCGTTTACTTTTATAGTATTTTTTCTATATAAATCAGATATTTCTGAAGCAATAATATTTGCTTCTTTTGCTGTTTCAAAATCAGTAAAAAAATTATTTACACAGCTAAACTCATTCTGCGGATCCAATACGGCATTAAAGGACACATTTTTCCGCAAATAAACAGGAAATTTCTCTTTTATCATTTCCAGATTTTCCATTACTTTTTCAAAAGTCCCTTTGTCGTCATATCCATAAACCCTGTTCTTGTTATGCACTTCAGAAGGGCCATCAAGACTGATAAGCATATGTAAATTATGCTTTTGAAAATAATTGACAATCTCCTCGGTTAAAAGGGTTGCATTTGTTGTCAAGTTTAAGTAAATAGTTTTCCCCTCTGCTCTTTCTTCAAAGTACTCAATGCAATTTTTTATGAATGCAAATTCAAGCAGAGGCTCACCACCATAGAATGACAGGCAACTTCTCTCATTATCCTTTGAATGCTCAATATAAAAATCTATTCCCTTTCTGGCTGTTTCAATAGTCATTTTCTCATTTGAATGAACCCTATTTTCATACTTTCCTGAGTAAACACAATATTTGCACCTTAGATTACATTGCTTTGTTATCTGTAGTGTAAGCATTTTAACTTTATTATTGAGGTAGCTTAAAATTGTATCATTTAACGGATGGTACATTTCCTTTGCCCTTTTTTCTGATAAGAAACCTAAATCACGCAAATGATCAATTGACTCTACAGCTTGTGCACTGAATTCCGAGGTGCATTTACCGGTATCATCACTATTTCTATAGTAATCAAGTATCTTATATTGATCTTCCGATAAGCTGAGAATGACATTTTTGTTGACGTCATACAGATAATGCCCTCCGGGAGTTTTAAACAGGTGTATAAAAGAATCCAAAACTATCACATCCTCCTTATTAATTAAAGTTAACCGGAATATACACTGTATTCCGGTTAACTTTTAGCATGAGTTATCAATAAATTATGTACCCGTATAATATCCATAGTTAAAAAGGGTAGCATCTGCAGCGTTTTGGTTATTTGTAAAATTACTTACCATAACTGCAGTGTTATTCCCACATCCTGCATAACTACAACTACAAAAGCTGCAATCAGCACATGTGCATGCGTATGCCTCTATTGTTTCCATACTGTTATGTACTTTTTTCCCTAATTTTTTCATTTTTATCACCTCCCTTTGGTATTTTGAGACTTATTGAACCACGTCTGACTTTATTTAAACTCATTGAGCTTTACCGCGGATAAACCTTATGAGTCAAATACAATCTAAACTTTACCTTTCACAACAAGGAAATCTTTATACTCTTTACAGCGGCTCTCAAATCCTTATAAATTCCAAATGCAGCACCCAATTGTTATATTGAAGATCACCTAAAAAGTTGTATAATTCGATTAGCCTTAACACTGAATACTTCCCAGTAACTACTACCAAATCACTACTTCTTTTTATTTGCAATGGTTTAAACACATTTAATTTCCTAATACTTTTAAAATATCTATTTAATCCAATTACTAATTTCTTTATATTATTTTATATTATTTTATATTTCTTCAATTTATTACCACATATTATATATAATACCAGTCATTTTTTTTAATTTCAAGTAAGATATTTCTTAATTTACCACTTTACTATAAGTAAATTATAAGGATAAATTTTTGAGTTATGACGTGATGATCGACAAACTCACTAATCTGTTGTAACTTAAAATCAAGGTGTAGGTGCACGATACAATTACATGTACAGCAGTTATTTGAATTTTATGATGTTTTTTCATACATACCCACTCTTTTTATCAATATCGTGCTGCGCAGAGCGCTTCTTTTAAGGAATGGGTGGCAACTATCATAGAACAATTTTCAACAATATACTCCAGCAATAAACCCCATAATCTTTTCTCTGGCTGGAACAAATATATAAAAAAGCATCAGGACTTTCAGTCCCAATGCCTCTGGCTTTTTTCGAGTGAATTTGTGATTTTGAGCTATTGATCCCTCGAAAGAATTGCTCTTACGCCTAAATCTTAACTCAATTTATTAATTTGCGGTAATACTGCTAAGTCAGCTATGTATAAAACCGTATTGCTTTAATTTCTCTATATCCTTTTTTATATCTTCCATTGCCAAATCCAATTGGGCATGAGGCTCAAATGTTACATAACCATCATATCCATCATCTAAAAATCTTGACAGGAGGGCTGGAATATTAACTCTGCCCTCAAAAGAAGAAACAAAAGCGATTGGTTCACCTTTATATGTTCCACCGGTTATATGATGTCCTATCTCGTACCCTTTATCATAATACTCGGGTTTAAAAACGCATACATTTTTCAGATGGGCATATCCGATATAATCTTTTAACAGATTATACGCATAGGGATAACCTTCAACTCCTGCCATTTCATAATTTGGGGCATCGAAGTTTGTCATAAAATAAGGATCATTAAATTCTTTCATTATTGCAAGCATTTTTTCCGGAGTCTGATCAGCGGGATTTTCAAATTCATTTTCCAGCACAAGGGTAATTTTTTTCCTCCTTGCATATTCTAAAGGAACATCCAGATAACGGTGGATCAAATCCATATCCAGATGGTCAAATCCATGCCAGCATAAGTAATGCAGGATGGTTTTCGTACCAAGTTTTTCTGCTGCATCAATGCAAGCTTTGAACTCTCTTACATGCGTATCAACTTCTTTTCCTCTCTCTAAATTGAAGCCAAACCTGAATTGCAAAACAGGTGCGATGCATTTTTCCTCTTCCAATATGCGTTTAGCATCATCAATATCTAAATTGCTCCAAACTCCCACTTCCGGTATTTGCCCAGGCAATGGCTGTATATTGGGATCAACTAATTCGATAGCATTAAGTCCTATTGATTTTATAAACTTACAAATAGCTCGCAGATCATACCTTTCATAAAACTTAGGATTTGTTCCGGATAAGGCCAGCTTTAACATAATATAAATCCTCCAATTATGGGGTACATCGGAGTACTGTCGTACTCCGTGTCTATATAGACTAGAAGCCTTCAAACACATTTTATACCGCTTTATGTTTTATAAGTTTTTCTAAAATAGAACACGCCTGGACAATTTCCTCATATGTAATATCATTTACAAAAATGCATTTTCCGATTTCATACGGCAGCGGCACCCTTTGCAGCCCATCTCTGTGGTGTGTCCTTTCAACCAGGCTTTCCCACAGCAATTCCGGAATGAGGGATTTATGATAATACGGCAAATTCAATTTTTGAATCAAACCCAGTATACGCAGCTCTTCCTCGGTAGATAAAATTGAATGAATATTTGCCAACACCGTCGAAAATGCAACATCTATGGCAACTGCCTCGCCATGCAGCAAGTGTTCCACGTCGTGCATTTCAAACGTCAAACTAAAAGTATGTCCGAAGTCAACAGAACGTTCAAGGTTGTCTTCATACAAATTCGGTTCAAGCTCCTCCAACATACCTTTAATTGACGCATCCAGTATCTTTCCCCCAATAAAAGTTTGAAAATTTGTTTCAATACACTCTGTTCCATTTTGTTCAAGGTCTTCAAAAAGTCCTATATCTTTGATGACAGCCAGCTTTAATATTTCACCAATGCCATTTAAAATATGCCGGCCAGGCAGACTCTTTAAGAATGCCTTGTCCAATATTACCGCTCCCGGTGGTTCAAAGCTTCCCATCCGGTTCTTATTTCCATTAAAATTTATACCTACTTTTATACCAATTGATGCATCCACATATCCCATTAGTGTAGTTGGAACTTTAATATGAGGAATACCCCGCCTGTAGGAACTGGCAATAAAACCGACAACATCAGTTAGTACTCCTCCACCGATAGCTATAATAGGTTCTCCGCGACGATCAATGGGGAATTTATCCAGCTCTTTAAAAACATGAATATAATTTTCCAGCGTTTTATTCTTTTCTCCACCCTTAAAAGGTACGATTTTACTATGTATTTTATTTTCTTCGAAATAGCTCCTTAATTTTTCGTTATACATGTTGTAAATAAACTGGTCGACAACAACGAAACGATGGCTGTCTTTTTTTCGTCCCCCCGTTAACAAAATATCATTTTTCGGATTCAGAATATCTTCGGTTGTAACGATATCATAGTTAATTTCCTTCTGGTGTTTCACATTCCATTCCCTTTGGGTTAAAACAGCATTTGTCATGTAATTATACCTCCCCTGTAATATTTAAATTTTTTGTTCCATCCTGGTATAATAAATATGCTAAGCAGGTTCAATACTCGTTCAGCCATCCAGCACATTTAACCATGAGGTCTTTTGTGCAAGCACTTTTTCAGCTAACCGCTTTGCTCCCTCCAAATCGTGATGGGCTGCCTGACCACATTCACGGTCCGTATTATATGGGACTTCATTCAGTGATAAAAGCTCACTTAGTATCTTTTCAAAGGTAGAAGTTATTTTGTACGCATTGCAGAAATTTATAGTAATCAGATAAAAACCCGTTTGACAGCCCATAGGAGCAACGCTTACAAAGCCATCCAGATACTTTCTGAAGCCCGCCAGCAAAATGTGCTCCAGCGAGTGCAATACTCTCGTCTCCATGTAATTTTTATTTGGCTGTGTAAATCGTAAATCAAATAAGAAAACATAGTCACCTTGATCCCCCATGGTATAATGAGACATCCTGATATAAGGCGCCTTGACCAGCCTATGGTCTACTTCTCCCAAGACTTCAGGCTTCCAGCCTTCCTTTCCCACATCCAATGCCTCCCTGCAACTTGCAGCTCCCTTGTAATCCAATAAATTTTTACAGCTTTCCGGAAGTACGCTCTCCAAAGCATCGGAATGATTATTCAACTCCAAGTTTACATAGCCTTCATTATAATTTGATTTAGACATATTGACCTCCCTCTTCTATTTTTAATTTCAATCAGTTCAAAGCTCATACATTTTGTATAATTATTACATATATAACACATTATGTTATCGGCAATTGTATATAAAAAATCATGGTTTCTTCCAGAGATTTATATTAGTTATGTCTTTTACTGCTTTTAAGAAGGTTGTCCGGTTCACATTATTGCAACTTGTTAAAGAGTGGCAAGTCCGCCCGCTTGAGGCTATTTACTCAGTTGTTTTTATGGATGCTCTACATTTTCATGTGAGAAGTGAAGGACGCATAAAAAAGGCTGTATACATTGCCATAGGTATCAATATGGAAGGCTTTAAAGATACATTTGGCATGTGGATTGGCGAAAACGAGAGTGCAAAATTTTGGCTCACAGTAATGAATGATATGAAAAATAGAGGTGAGGTATTCTTTTCAGATAAATTAAAATAGACCTATTTTTAAAACTAAAACAAGCTGTTATTGACATACCAAAATTTATAGGTATAATGCAAATTAGGGACAGGTGCTTTAAAAACAGGCACCCGTCCCTATAAAATATTAAATATTCAACATCAATTCTCATTTGTCTAAACCTAAGGATTTTGAAAATATAGCTGTCAGAAATATATCTTCTTCATCTTTTATTAACTCTTATTACACATCAGCTGGGAATCTGGTTATAATTCCAAGCAAATATTGCTTCAATAGTGAATAATCCAAAGCATCTACACTGCCGCTTGCATTAACATCTGCAGCAGTCATACCATTTTCAGATGGGAATTTCGTTATTGACCCGAGCAGATATTGTTTCATAAGTGAATAATCTATAGAATCTACACTACCGTTGCCGTCAAGGTCACCATATACTACTGTCGGAGTCGGAGGAACCAGAGCGGATTGCATTGCATAATAAGACGGTTTCGGATTATAGTTGGAGTCAAAGATTAAAGCCGCGCCTCTGCCGGGGAACGTCCCAGGTACCCAGGAATATTTGTCTGTGAAGCCCCATACCTGGATAGCCTTCACTGCAGGCTGTGCCATACATTTCTCAATGATATTCTTGTAGTAGCTGGCTTGTGTTTGCAGTTCCGCCGATGTGGGATTGCTGGATACACGTACATCCATCTCGGTTATATATATCTCAAGGCCTAAATCTGCAAAACGCTTCAAATTATTGGCAAAGTCATTATAGTCAATTGGGTATTGTATATCCAGGTGCATCTGGAAACCGACCCCATCCACAGGTATATTACGGCTTTTAAGGTCTTTGAGCATGTTATAGGCACCGTTGGACTTACTGCCGGTATACTCAAGATTGTAATCGTTGTATATCAGCTTGGCATTGGGGTCAGCAGCACGAGCCCGGATAAATGCATTCTCAATAAAGCTTTTACCTAGGGTTCTGTACCAGAAGGAATTTCTGTAGCTTCCATCTTCCTCAAAAGCTTCATTAACTACGTCCCAATATGGAATTTTACCTTTGTAATGGGCCATTACCTTGTCAATATGATTATACATGGCAGACTGCATGGTGCTGGCATTAAGATTCTGTACCCAGCTTGGAGTTTGATTGTGCCAGACCAGCGCATGGCCGTGAACCTTAAAATTGTTGGTTTGAGCCCAGTTAACAAGCTTATCCCCTTCAGAGAAACTAAAATTATTTTGGGAAGACTCTGTAGCATCCCATTTCATGCAATTTTCAGGAGTTACCAAATTAAACTCGGCAGTGGCGGTGCTGAGAAATGTGGAAGAATCCGACATTGTGGTAAAACCACTGGGGAATTCGGTTCCCACAAGAACCTTGCTTTGAATATCCTTTAACCTTTTACCCGTTGGAGTAGCGGCATTAACCGCCGCCGAGCAAATCATCAACGCTGTCAGAAAGACAACTAGCGCCACTGATAATGATTTAAAACTGTTTTTTCTCATAAATCAACTCTCCTTTATTCTAATATTGTACCTGTACAGATACCGTATCTGCCCTTGCTAACCGACTGTTGCTTGATTCCATACTCAGTGTCACTCTGCCATTTATGGCTGAATTACACATCAGCAGGGAATTTAGTTATCATCCCAAGCAAATATTTCTTTATAACTGCAAAATCAATTGCATCTATTGCACCGCTAGCATCTACATCTGCGGATTCAGATTTCCCAATAGAGCAGGACCATTCTGTGTTATGGGGATAGTGGGAATTGTACCGTCGGAATTGTATTTAAACTGTTCCACACCCACAGAACAGTGGTAGCTTCCGCCTCCCGGCAAATTGCCGGTATGGTAAAACAAGTAGGAATTCCCCTTATAGTCAGTTACTCCCGGATGGTTTGTAAAGCTGTTCTGCGAAGACATTAATATACGTCTATAAATACTGTGGGGTCAATATCCTGCGCTCCGTTCTTTGCTATCAAAGGTTTCCCCAGAGCATCGGTAAAAGGGCCTGTCGGGCTGTCCGATACCGCTACACCAATCACTCTCGCACCTCCAGCATTTTTTCTGGTCATAGGGACGTAGAAATAAAACTTTCCATTTCTGTAAATACACTGTCCGGCCCATGCGTCACCTTGAGCCCAGCTGAATGTGTTGTAAGACAACGGTGATCCATGATCTGTCCAGTTTATCAGGTCTGTTGACGAGTAACACTTCCATTCATTCATGGTATAGAAGTTGTTCACTATTGTGTCCTCATCATGACCCGTATACAGGTAACATATGCCGTCATGTACCATTGGTGCCAGGTATAAAACCAATGGGTTGTCGGCATAACAGACTGACGTAAGAAGCAGAAAAGCAATAAACATAAAGATTGTAAACATACATACCTTTTTTCATACATTCACCTCCATTCAAATTAATTTTCATTTATATTCAAATTTGAGATTTCACAAAGGACCTCGGTTAACTGGCAGTATCCGCATCTTTTGCTTCTCATTTTTGAAATATAGTAAATTCTATAAATTTTTTGTTCAACTTCACGATTTTAATCTATTTTATGTCCATCAAATTGTACTTGTTCAAAAGGTCAAACAGTATATACTTCCCAGTAACTTGTACTAAACCTACTATTTCTTTTTCTGAAATGATTTAAATTCAATAATATCCATTTATACCAATAATATACAATAATAGAATATTATTCAACAATATAATTATAAATCTTTCTGAATTTTTACTTTTCAGTTTATTATGATGGTAAATATGTAAATTGTGATATAGAAAAATTAGTATATATTATTTTAAGTAAATAAAAAATCGCAATTTATTGATAATATTTAATCATAAATTGCGACTATATTCTTATATTTAATACATTTTATATAATAGACTTTTAATAATTCATTAAGCCCACAAAAAGCAAACCACTGCTGAAAACGTTGTTGATAAGGCTGTTATTGCAAAGTAGTAATATAACGAGGTTTTGTCTAAAAGGCACACAGCTAAACAAGGAGGGACGCAAATATGCGCCCCTCCCTGTTTAGCTTCCTCAAAAAATATATATTTACTTTTATGACTCTCGCTTTATGCCTTAACTATCTGCAGCAGCAAATCCGCAGTTCCAACGTTGTAGTTGGCAAACCCGAATTTTGCATGCATATTTCCATCAATGACGACTGCCAAAGGCAGCCTGTGATCTCCGATAAGGCTTTCTCGGAAAAGAGCTTCAACACTGTGTTCAGACTGGGGTATAAAGCTCTGCGCAAGCGGTATACCGGAAAGTATGCGCCTGAGCTTGTCATAGTCGAAATCTTCAGGATCCTTTACCAGCATAATTATTGGCAAGCCCTCGGAAACAAACTGCTCCTTCATATCAAGAATTTCGTTAAGAAGATGCTCTGTCGGCTCCTTGCCCACCTCCAGCACTGCAACAACACTGGCGGAATGGCTTTCTACCAATTCTTTCAAGGAAGTAACAGCACCGTTTTCTCCTTTTAATGAGAAATTACTTACAGGGCTGTTTTTCAGCCTCTCTTTTATCTGGTTTTCTCTGACTTCAATATAAATCTCTGTATTCTTATCAGATTCAACAATTACGTGATATGCCCGCGCCAGTAAACTTCCATCTATCTGACGGGAGGAGGTCAATATCCTGTAGCGCCCGGCACTGGCTTGCAGCTCCAGCTTATCGTCCTGCCACTTCAAGCCCATGCAATCCAAAGTTCTGTAAACACCGTTTTCCAGTATAGCCACCGAAAACTGCTGTGTATATAAAAGCTCTGTACCCGGTTTCTTTTTTAATACAAGCCTGCCGCTTCCATTGCTTCCGCACTTCTTATTGCTGTCGCCCTTCCAGTTGCCGCCTTTCAGATATTCCGGCTCTGAGTTGACGGGATTTAATCTGGCAGGTACTCCAAGTGCTCTGCAAATTGCTACAAAAAGCAGTTTGCAGGATTCAGCACTGCCCGCTCCAAAGTCCAGCAGGGCTGCAGGAGTTGTCAGCAGGGGAAGTTCCTCTTTGTGGACAATAATGCTTTTGCTTATGAAATCAAAAATCGACTGGGGATTGGCTCTGAATTCTGCCTTAGCGGAGGTGTCAAATTTCTGACATATTTTTTCCCGATAACACTCAATATACTCCAGCCCTATTCGGGGTGCGAGTATGTATTTTGAAAATATCTCGTCACTATACTTACCTTTATACTCAAGGGCATAGGCCATATGCTCGTTCAGCACATCCGCCCTCATATCTCCGTAGTCTTTTTCTGTCAGTGTCTCCAGCAGCATAAGCTTATGCTGAAGCTTAAACAGCAGTTCCTGATTATCCACATCTGTCAGGAACTTTTGCATTTCAGCATAATTCCCGCATGCCTTGACCAGAAGCTCTGATACCAGATTCTTGCTTGAACCAAACTGCTCAAGATAATCAGCGTCCTTTTCAACTGAAAAGAAAGTATCCTCACAGGCTTTCCGTTTTTCCTCACAGGTCTTGAGTCTGTCCTGATGACGGCTTGACATGGTTTCGGATAATGGATTATCCAGATAGATGTTTTCAGCAGGCGGAGCCATCTCAAAATCAAAGCTGCTCTCTTGGAAGGATACCGCTTTACCCATATTTATTTCAATGTGATTTGTCTTTCTCACATCTACTTTTTCTGTTATAAATAAACCCTCCTTGTGAACATGCAGAAACAAATCCCCCAATCCCGTCAGGATATCAACTTCTCCTTCGGCACCTGTATATAGCTCAGCTATTGGGAAAAGCTCAGAGTAGTTCAGCAGTTCAAATCTTACTGAGGCACCTTCTACCGGCAACCCATTACCGTCCTTGACCTGAACAGTCAGAGCAGTTGTTTCAGCATAAGTTTTAAGGCAGTTTACCGAGGTAAGTCCGCCTTTCTGCTTTACTATTTCTTCTGCTCCAACCTCGGTTGAAAATACCCTGCTGTAAACAAGCATGGCTTTAGAAGCCGCAGAAGTAAACCAGCCCTTGTTCAGCACAGGCTCAGGCTCACAGGCTCCCATAAAGTGCCAGTTTCCATCAACCCAAACCTCTACCCAGGCATGGTTGTCATCACAGTGGGACCACCGGGGCACATAACACTGACGGGCCGGAATTCCAACACTTCTGAGTGCATTGACAGTCAGAAGCGATTCCTCTCCACAGCGCCCAAAGGCCCTGCGGATAATTGTCATGGGTGACGCCGTTCGGTTATCCGTCAATCTGTAGGTAGCCTTTCCAAGACACCAGTAGTTGACCTCAATGGCGGCATCCTGCATGTTCAAATCCTTTATCGAAGGATAAATGTCAGTAAATAGCTCACTTCTGCAGGGCTCTATATTTTCATTGTTAACCCTGTATTGGAGCACATAATTGAGAAAAATGTCAGTGGGAATTGAATTTCCCCAGGGCAATAATTTTCTTACCTTAATTGCATTCCTGACATAATCTGCGAATACTTCTTCGTTGTATGAAGCTATATCACTGCACGGCATATGCGCATAAAGGTACTTTAAGCAAAGCTCCTCCTCGCTGCTGAAACCAACCGGTTCCTCTAAAATCCTCAGTCTATGATTTCTTAAATCTGAAAGCCTTCTGCTATAACTTTCGGTTATCTTTGCTGCTTCATCACCTGAAAACATATAATGCCTCTTTTCTGAAGCCGATTCAGCCATTGCCACATTTACAGGGCTGAACCGGCTCTTCACACCGCTTTTTTATTTCACCGTATCACATATCCTGCTTATGTAAGTTCCATCTATCATATTGTATTTGTCCTCAGGCGGAAAAAGCATTCCTCCGAAGTATATCTTGCTGTTGTATTGGGTAGACATGTCATAGCAGCTTTTGAAGGTTGCCACGTGGACCTGTGAACAGCCGGTCTTCTCAATTATTTCACTTACGTTTTCAAGTCTGATTCCTGCACCGGGCAGTATCTGAATTCTGTCGCCGGCGTATGCAATCATTTCCTTGATTGTTTTCATCCCGTTAAAGACCGAGGGCTGCTGCCCGCTGGTCAAAATTCTTGTGACACCAAGCTCGCACAAAATATCGATGGTTTCTTTCCAATCAGGCACTACGTCTATCGCTCTGTGGAATACTGCCTCCTTATCACCGCATATTTCCCTGATAATCTTACAGCGCTCAGCATTTATGGTTCCGTCGTCGTTCAGAAAACCAAATACCAGCCCATCCGAACCGTTTTTTATCAATTGCCTGGCATCGGCCACCGCAGTTTTGAATTCTGCATCGGTGTAGTTGAAGCCGCCTTCTCTGGGACGGACCATTGTCATTATTTTTATTCCGGTGAGCTCCTTTGCTGTCAGCAGCGCACCAATTGTCGGAGTGAGTCCTCCATGGAAAAGGTTTGAGTTCAGCTCTACTCTGTCGGCTCCGGCATTCTTTGACTGTATGACATCATCAACTGATCCGCAGCACACTTCAATAATAGTTTTCATAAATAATAGCTCCTTTTATGTTGTTAAATTTTTTGCTTACAAAAGTAAATTACGGTTGAATACCTTCGCCTTCCAGGCGAATATTGCTTTTAAGCCGGCTTTCAGCCGATAGTAATTGACTTAAATATTTCCAAGTGAATATATTGACTGGGCATATATTGCTACAGCTTTTACAAGGTCATCAATAAATATATACTCATCTGCCTGGTGCGCTGTTTCCTCCCGTCCGGGGAACAACGGTCCGAAGGCTACACCTCTGCCAATGCTGGCAGCGTAAGTTCCTCCTCCTGTTGAAAGCAGAGCCGGCTCAAGCCCGGTAATGTCTTTGTAGGCCTTCTTTAACGCTTCAATCATCCGGTCACTTTCAGGAACAAGGTGAGGTGTTTTAACAGAGAGGCCTTTCATATCCACCGAAAAACCTGAAGTTTCTGCTTCTTGAGATATGGTTTCAAGTATACCTTCACTGTCTCCGCAGGACGGGAATCTTAGATTTATGTGAATATATGAATTTCCTTCCCTGTTATACTCCTGTATTCCTGTATTAATTGTAAGCGGGCCCATTTCACTGTTACTCATTTCTACTCCCAGACCTGTTCCACTGAAGTCATGGTAGAAGTACTTGCTCAGGAAGCTTATAAAATCGTTGGCATCCTCTCTGTCAAACCTAAAGGCCTTCAAAAACTCTGCCAGCTCAAGCCCTGCGTGAACACCCTTTTCAGGCTCCATTCCATGGGCGGCCTTTCCGCGCACCGTTAATAGCAGCTCACACTCCTGCACTGATTTTGTAATACCTTTAATTTCATTTTCACTGCAGTAATTTTCAAATGCAGCTGCAATATCTTTCAGAAGTTTAACATCGCCAGCCAGAAGTGCCTCTGCGCTTTCGGCAACCATGTTGGCAATGCCTCCTGCATAGAAGCTCCTGAGCTGTAAGGCAATATCGCTGAAATATCTCCTATTTTCCCTCAGGACAATGCGAGTGTTGACCTGCCCCTTTTCTGCGTGAACAATGGGAAAATCCGCATCGGGTGAAAATCCGCACAATGACGCTTTCTCCTCCATGCAGTACTTGTCCATCGATTCATTGCCTGTCTCCTCATCAGTTCCAAATATGAGCCTGATGCGGTGCTTTAGCGGTAATCCGGCATCCTTAACTATTTTAAGCGCATATAATGAAGCAACAGCCGGTCCCTTGTCGTCTATTACCCCTCTGCCGAAAAGTTTTTCACCCTCAATTGACAGCTGATATGGGCTGTGCAGCCACTTACCTTTTGCAGGCACAACGTCCAGATGCGTCAGAACTGAAATGTATTGTTCTGCATTCTCGGGCCCAAACTCCGCATAGCCAACATAGCCATCGAGGTTCTTTGTTCTGAAGCCTTCCCTGTCGCACAGCTCCAGCATCTTGTCCAATGCAAGGGCAATTCCTTCCCCCATGGGCTTCCCCGCCGCTGCAGTTTTTGGGTCAGGTGTACTTTCTATTCCAATGAGTTCAGCAATGTCCTCTAGCATAGAGTTTTTTTTGTTTTCTGCCAGTTCAAGAAAGTTCATCCTTCATTACCTCCTTTTTTTATAAATTTATAGACATTTGCAAAATGCCTATACCCACTGTTTAATTTGGTTTTGCTCGTCCATTTACATTTTGCAATTAACCTAATATATTTAAATATTATATCAGGTTAGCAAAAAATGAAATAATGCTTTTCAATAATTGCATTTTGATATTGACTTTTAACTGATTAAGTGATAGTTTAAATATATACTAAAGTGAATTTACTAATTCGCTTTACATTTACTAATTTTAAAGCAGCAACATTGAAAATGCAAGCCAAATATTTCTTAAATTCATTTATACAGCGTCGTATAATCAAGTTTCCTAACATAATTAAGTTGACAATATAGTTAGCCAATAATAATTATTAATCCGACTTTATTAAGTCTCTCCTGAGACAGAAATACAGGATATAAATAGGTATGCCAAGCAGACTCTATTTAATATACATTTTGTTTTACTAAAATATCAATGAGGTGATAAAAATGAAGAAAAAATTGCTTTCCATCGTATCAGTAACAATTGCAATTGCATTGCTTTCCGGCTGTACCATGTTCACTAAGAGCCCTGAGGCAGTGAATTCAGCAGCAAGTGGCACGGCAGCAGTCTCCGGCAGCTCCGGAGAATCATCAAACCCTTCATCGGTAACTATGTATGTTCCCACCGAGATCCTCAGCCTTAGTCAGTTGGCGGCATCGGACAACATTTCCTTTACCGTTCTCAACAATTCCTTTGAAGGACTCTACAGGCTTGACAAGGATAACCAGCCACAGCCGGCATTGGCCACAGACTACAAGGTTTCAGATGACAAGCTCACCTATACCTTTACCTTGAGAGACGGAATCAAGTGGAGCAATGGAGATCCAATAACATCAAACGACTTTAAATTTGCATGGCTGAAGCAGATGAGCGCTGATGCGACCAACGGCTACAGCTTTATAATGACCGACTACATAGTTAACGGAAAAGAATATGGCGAAGGCAAGGCTAAGGCTGAAGATGTTGGTATAACAACACCTGATGACAAAACTCTTGTAGTTAAAATCAAGAATCCAACACCTTTCTTCCTTAGATTAACTGCATTCGTTCCATTTTTCGCACTCAATGAAAAATTTGTAACCTCACAGGGAGCAAACTATGGAATATCAGCAGATAACATGCCCTTTTCAGGACCGTTCAAGATTTCACAGTATGACACCGCAGCAGGAGTCACCTTTGTAAAGAACGAGAACTACTGGGATGCTGCAAACGTTAAGCTGGGAAGTTTCAAACTTAAGGTTATCAAGGAGCAGGGTACCGCCCTTAACCTTTACAAATCCGGTGAGCTTGCAAGAGTAAACCTTTCTGCCGCAGATGTTCCGGCAAACAAGAGCAATCCGGAATTTTCAAGCGAAAATAATTTCAGTACAGTATACCTCCAGTTCAACACAACTGCTGATGGCATAAAGAACCAAAATATCCGTAAAGCACTTGGTCTGGCTATTGACAGAACAGCACTCACAGAAACTATTCTCAGCAATGGTTCAGTTGCCGCTTCAGGACTCATCCCTGTAAAAATGAATGGTCTCAATGGCAAGAGCTTCAGAGACATGGCCGGAGATGTGGATTTGTTCGACGCAGCCAAGGCAAAGGAATACTGGGACAAGGGTGTTAAAGAACTTGGCGCCGTTCCAAAGCTTACAGTTGTTTGTGAGGACACCTCTGCAATAAAGGATGTAGCAACCTTTATACAGAGCGAAATAAAGAAGAACCTGGGTGTTGAAATAGTTATTGATTCAAAAACCAAGAAGGCCAGAAATGCACTTATGGACGGCAATCAGTATCAGATGGGCATTACGGCCTGGGGTGCCGACTACGACGATGCGATGACCTATCTTGACCTGTGGACTGGTCATTCACCGTACCGCGGAAATTATACAAATGCAGATTATGACAAGCTCATTAACGACGCAAAATCCGAAACAGACGAAGCAAAGCGCGCGGATATGCTCATAGCTGCCGAAAAGAAGCTGGTAGCTGAGGACGATGTTCTCTCTCCGCTTTTCTATAACGGTTATGCATATCTCACGAAGTCAAACATTCAGGGCATAATTACTCACCCCTACGGTTCACCTCTCGATATGAAGTATGTAACAGTTAAATAAGTTTTAAACGTCAATTACCCTCTATTGACAATGTCAATAGAGGGTAATATCGGCTGAAAGCCAGCTTAAAGCAATATTTGTCTGGAAAAGCAAAGGCTTTCAACCGTAATTGACTTTGGTAACATAGCCACCCCGACTAAGCCTCTGAAGGAGGCAGCTTCCCTATGTCAAATTCTCCTTCGGAGGATTTCAAAAGGTCAATTTCGGCTACAGGCAAACGCTTAAGCCGCAGTTGACCTTTTGTTCAGGCGGTAGCGGACAGATAATTAATTATACAAGGAGGAGAGCCAAAGTGGGCAAATATATACTTAAAAGGCTCGTTTACTTAATCCTTACGCTGGCAGTTATAACAACAGCAACCTTTTTCCTGATGCGCCAGTTGCCTGGCACACCCTTTGATGATGAAAAAATGCTGTTACTGTCGCCGGAGCAGCGTCAGGAGATTTACTCAAAATACGGCATGGACAAGCCATTGATTATTCAATATGGAAAATACATGCTAAATATTGTCAAGGGAGATCTGGGCACCTCCTTTATTTATACCGGACAATCTGTTAAAAGCATTATTTTTTCAAGAATAGGCCCTTCAGCCCTTATCGGGTTACAAGCTGTTCTTCTTGGTCTGGCCCTGGGGCTTATACTTGGTATAATTGCTGCCTACCGGCATAATACCGGGATTGACTATTTTACAATGATAGTAGCGGTTCTTGGCGTATCAGTGCCAAACTTCGTTGTAGCTGCACTTTTGCAGTATTTTGTGGGTCTGAAGTGGGGCCTGCTCCCTGTAGCCTTCTGGGAAAGCTACAAATATTCGCTACTCCCTTCACTGGCACTTTCCTTTGGTGTTACAGCTATTATTGCCAGATTTATGCGTACCGAAATGCTGGACGTATTAAATCAGGACTACATGATAACCGCAAAAGCCAAAGGCATCGGTCCATTCAAAATATTAATGAAGCATGCCCTCCGCAACTCAATTATTCCAGTTGTTACCATGCTGGGGCCAATAGTTGTAAACCTTCTGACAGGTTCACTGGCAATTGAGAATATTTACAGTGTACCTGGAATAGGCAGTCTATTTGTGGACTCAATTAAATCAAACGATTATTCTACCATATTAGGTATTACTATATTTTACAGCGCCTTTTATATTTCTGTTGTGCTTGTTATAGATATTCTATATTGTGTTATAGATCCAAGAATCAGGCTTGCGCCGGTAAAGGAGTGATGAAATTATGGAAAAAAACATTGTTATAACCGACGACTTGTTCGTTCCTGCTAAAATCGAAAAAAGTGAGATGGAAAAAATATCACGCCCCAATCTCACCGCCTTTCAGGACGGCTGGCTCAGGCTGAAGCAAAACAAGGCGGCCGTAGCATGCCTCTACGTTCTGACACTTCTGGTTCTGCTGGCGATTTTCGGCCCCTATATGACAAAGTATGCATATGATGCCACTGACTACAAAGCTGCCTTTCAAGGGCCCAGTGCAAGCCATTGGTTCGGCACCGATAAGTTCGGCAGAGACCTATGGGCCAGAACCTGGCAGGGTACAAGAATTTCACTGCTCATAGCACTGCTGGCTGCCTTTCTTGACCTTGCAGTCGGAGTCACCTACGGGGCTGTGTCCGCTCTCATAGGCGGCAAGGTTGATGCAATTATGCAGCGTATAATTGAAGTTTTGGTGGGTATCCCCAGCCTTATAATTGTCATTCTTCTTATGATGGTTATGCCTGCAGGAATCCTGACGATAATGCTGGCACTTTCCATTACAGGCTGGGTAAATATGGCGCGGCTTGTAAGAGCTCAGATACTGAAGCTAAAGGAGCAGGAATTTGTTCTGGCGGCACAGGTACTGGGAACCTCCAAGACTCAGATAATCCTCAAGCACCTGGTTCCCAATACAATAGGGGTTATTGTTATTAATACCATGTTTACAATTCCTTCAGCAATTTTTACAGAGGCATTTCTAAGTTTTATAGGCATAGGCCTCAGAGAGCCGCGTGCCTCCCTTGGTGTACTCATAAATATGGGTTTTCAGGTAATTAATAATTATTTTTATCCTCTTATTTTCCCAGCACTTGTTATTGTGCTTATAATGGTCTGCTTCAGTGTTCTGGGTGATGGGCTGCGCGATGCACTTGATCCGAGAATGAGGCTATAATTAACTTTGGTAGGGGCTTCGCATAAATAGGAGTTAAGATTGCAAGAAATCCAGTAAATTGGAAAAGGAGGACCGCGCCCATGTCAGTCATTTTACGACGTTTTGTGCACAAGCATGGGCATGGGCATAATTATGGATAAAATATTAGAAGTCAAGGAACTTGAAGTAGCTATAAATACTCATGCAGGCGCGATTAAAGCCGTACGCGGCGTCAGCTTTTGTCTGGCCCCCAGGGAAACTCTGGCTATAGTAGGTGAGTCGGGGTCCGGCAAGTCCATGTCTGTAAAGGGTATTATGCAGCTGCTCCCGCAAAATGGAGCCATTACAGGCGGAGAAGTTCTTTTGAATGGAAGGAACATTTCAAAACTTAATAACAGCGGCATGAAAAAAGTCAGAGGTTCCGATATCTCAATGATTTTTCAGGACCCCATGACCTCCCTGAATCCGACAATGACAGTGGGCAAACAGATTATTGAAGTACTTGAAGAGCATACAAAGCTGTCACGCCAGGAAATGAAGGCTCGTGCAATTGAGCTTCTTGAGCTGGCAGGCATTTCCAACCCTACAGAGCGCTTTAACCAATATCCTCATCAGCTTTCCGGAGGAATGCGCCAGAGAGTGGTAATTGCCATAGCGCTTGCCTGCAATCCCAAGATTCTCATAGCAGACGAACCCACTACGGCACTTGATGTTACCATCCAGGCTCAGATACTTGACCTGATGAGAAGCCTGCAGTCGAAGGTGAATACGTCAATTATTCTCATTACACATAATCTTGGTGTGGTTGCCAACATTGCCGACAGAGTGGCAGTCATGTATGGCGGTAAAATCGTTGAGGAGGGAACGGTTCAGGAGGTATTTTATAATTCGCACCATCCATATACCCACGGACTCATGGCCTCCATACCAAAACCACATCAGGAGGGCGGCGAGCTGGCAGTAATTCCAGGCACCCCTCCCGACCTGCTTAATCCACCGCAGGGCTGCCCCTTTGCAGCACGCTGCCGTTATACAATGGAGGTATGCCTCCGGGCAATGCCACCGCATACTGTACTTTCCCACTCACATACAGCGGCCTGCTGGCTCAATGATACCAGAGCGGTCAAAGCCGGAATTTCAGCCGAAGTATTCCAAAAGGAGGCTGCGAAATGAGCGAAACAATATTAGAAGTTAAAAACCTTAAAAAGTATTTTTCAGCGGCAAATAATGGTATACTTAAAGCTGTTGACAATGTTACACTTGATATATATAAAGGCGAAACACTTGGGTTGGTTGGAGAGTCAGGCTGTGGAAAATCCACCCTTGGAAGAACTATTATTAATCTCTACAAGCCCACTGAAGGCTCTGTTCTGTTCAAAGACGCTGACGTCCATCATGCGAAGCCAGCCGAAGCCAAGGTTATCAGCAGAAAAATGCAGATGATTTTTCAGGACCCCTACGCCTCCCTTAACCAGCGAATGAAGGTAACAGATATTATTGCCGAGGGGATAGATGCTCATAAGCTCTGCAAAAACAAAATTGAAAGACAGCAGTTAGTGAACTCCCTGCTGGAAACAGTTGGCCTTCAGGCAGAGCATGCCAACAGGTTTCCGCACGAGTTTTCAGGAGGTCAGCGCCAGAGAATCGGCATTGCAAGAGCTCTGGCGGTAAACCCGGAGTTTGTTATAGCCGATGAGCCTATATCTGCACTGGATGTTTCCATTCAGGCTCAGGTAATCAATCTGATGAAAAAGCTTCAGCGAGAGAGGAGTCTTACCTATCTGTTCATAGCCCACGATCTGTCAATGGTAAGGCATATCAGCGACAGAATTGGCGTGATGTATCTGGGCAGCATGGTTGAGCTGTCAACCAGTCAGGAGCTTTTCGCAAAACCACTGCATCCATATACACAGGCATTGCTGTCTGCAGTTCCAATACCCGACCCAAAGCTGGAGCGCAGCAGAGAACGAATAATTCTTCACGGAAGTATTCCAAGCCCTGTAAATGTCCCGGAAGGCTGCCGCTTCTGCACCAGATGCAGTATGGCCCAGCCCTGCTGCAGTCAGAGCACTCCCGCATTCAGGCAGGTTGAAAAAGACCACTGGGTTGCATGCCACTTATTCAATAAAGACCAGTAGTCTGTAACATCTAAATTGATACATTGCCGACGGTTAAATTTCCTCTGAACTGCGTTGCCGAAAAGCACTGCTTCGCATATTCCGCCATCCTCCGCCTTGTCCTGAAAAAATTTTCCTCGCCGGACAATATAAGTTTTAGATGTTACAGACTACCAGCATGCAGAATCTACAAATCATTTGAAGGAGAAACAGGTTTTATGAATACCTCAGGAAAGAAACTGGACAAAAGCCTAATGAAAAGTTCAAACCGCAGGCTGGTGTTTTATATGATACATGGCCGCGGCCCCATTTCCAGAGTGCAGGTTGCCAAGCTTATCAATATGAGCACCATGTCGGTAGGCAAAATTGCCGACGAACTTATCACGCTCGGTTTGGTAGTAGAGGAAGAAATCTCTGAGCTCACCCCTGGAATAGGAAGGCCCCCAAAAATGCTTAAGGTGGCATCTGAAAGCATTCTCTGCCTCGGCGTGGAGCTTGACAGGGATGGTCTTCTGGTGGGGATTGTAAATTTCCACGGACAGGTTATCAGGGAAAAAGCCTTGCGGGAGGACTTCAGTCACAAATCCGCCGAAGAAACCATCGGATGCATAAGCCTGTTAATAAAGGAGATTCTAAGCGAAAATACCGACCTGCCTGTCACTCCGGCTGTTGGAATCGCATGTCCCGGATTAATCGACGCAGAGAGTGGTGTCGTTATCTTTTCCTCACAGCTAAAGTGGAAAAATGTCAGGCTGGTTGAACTGCTAAGAGAAATGTCCGGCATCAATAAAATTGTCATTGATAACGAGGTTAAGGCAAGGGCCATAGCAGAAGACCTGTTCGGGGCTGCAAACAACAGCAGCAATACAGTAGTGCTTAATATCGGCTCAGGTATCGGTTCCTCTGTGGTTATAAACCATCAGATTTACCGCGGGAAATCCAATATGGCCGGTGAAATAGGGCATATTTGCATAAACCCCACCGGTTCCATGTGTGAATGCGGCAGGCGCGGATGTCTGCAGACCTACATTGCCGACTGGGCCATACTGCGCGACGCTAGTATTGTTAAACCCGGAGCAACTCTGGACGATGTGTTTGAGGCCTTTAAAGGCAAGGAGATCTGGGTAATGAACATTATTGACGTTATGGTCAGATATATTCTTGTGGCAATAAGCATTCTGTCCAACACTTATGACCCTGACGAAATTATTCTGTGCGGCCGGATGATTGATAAGTATGAGATCCTCCAGCAGACAATTCTCGAAAGCTATAACAGCCAGCTTGCCAATAATCTCCTGGACTCGGTAACTATTAAAACATCCGGCTTTGGAGCTGACGGCAACCTGATCGGCGCTGGAACGCTGGCTCTGTACAGTCATCTGGACGATATCTTCAGACAGTAAATCCATAAATGTTCAATCGGTGCATGCACTATGTTCAAGCATTGAACGCTATTTGCTCCGGCATCCGCTCAGGGGCTTTTCATATATTCGTCAAAGCCCCTGCTGAATCCAAATGGTGTAACAATTACTGCATTAATCGGGAAGCTGGCAGCAATAACTGTTGCACGCATTTCCCCAGACACTGACAGTTGTATTACCGATATAGACATCTTTGAGCAGTTTTGTTCTGATTTTCTCCTCGGAACCGCCAATGTGCCTTCATCACTAAAAATGTGGAATCCGTGAAGCAAGAAAGCAAAAACCGCAGCTGACTTTGGTGCTAGGCCATAACTTTTTAAGCGGAAATCATCTGCCAGTGTTTCGTTTGGCTCCCAACTATAGCTGAAAGGTGGATTAGCTACAATAGCATCACACTCAATTTTTTTGCCGGATTCATTTCATTAAGTATATTCCAGTCATTCATTAATGAATCACCATGAAAGATTTAAAACTCTGAATCTTTCAATCCGTGTAGCATCATATTCATACGTGCAAGGTATAATCAATGATTTTATTTTTCTATGCACGAAATAAATTTATTCCACATTTCAAATTCTTTAAAAAATAAATCCTTACAGCTTTCGTTTATGTAAATTAATTCCGAATTTTTATTTTTTATGATGTATGCTTTTACAAGTAGATTCTTTACAATCAACCAACCATCCTGTAAAGCTTTACTACATCTGATAAGAATATCAGCTGCCTCCATATTAATCATATTTTTTTTGTACAGAGTCTGGAACAGAAATTGATTTGCTTTGTGCCTGTTAACAATTTGATGAAGGTACATCGACATAAGATCGCACATATGTCCGGCAGCCAGATCCTCACCGCTTAGTTGCAATAATGTTTTGATCCTAATTTGTTTCAACTCATTGGAAAGCCGTTGAGCATTACTTATAACTTCACTTAATGAGAACTTAAAGGGTCCAATTTCGTCTAAGAATTTGTATATATAACCATGAGGATCAAGCGGTGAATTCTTTACCGAAGCATATAACCTTTCTTCAGGAATATCGTGCTCATTGTAGCCGCTGGTACTTTCATCAAGTACATAAAATAGCTTCTTTTCATCATCAAATCCGTTAATAAAAGAATAATGCTCCCAATGATGCTTCCCCCAGCAAACACTATTCGGAATCCAATAAAACAAATCAACTCCTATTGCAAGTAATGTCCTTTTTGTAATTAAATCCTTTAAAAAGCCTATGTAATTTTGATCATACTTGAAATTGATAGGTTGCTTTGTAAGAATGTTTTGATTTAGATACTTTTTTTCAAAGTTTTTCATTGGATGCAAGGTTGGATAGTGGATGTTCGTTCCAGACGGTGTTTCTATCTCTGAAATCAGATAGCTGTAGTCATTAAGGTAGGCTGCCAGTCTAAAACTGGGCTCAGCGGAAATGAAGATAGAGAACATCATATTAAAGGAACAATTCAACCAATAATCTTTAAATGGAACTATACCTACGCTATAATTCATTTTTAGCACACACCTTAGATAGTTAATATTGTATAATATCAGTGACCGCAGCCACTTTTCGACCTGATATTTTAATACTCTGTAGAAATTTTGAAAAAGCCGGGAATAGTGCACCTAAACTTGCCAATATCAAACTTGTATACACTCCCATCAGGGCTGGAACTCACCATCTCAAATCCATTACATGTATACAAACTTTCCACTTGTGCATTCCTTTCCGTCTTTCTATATATTCCGACTGCCCATTTGATGCCCTGCATCATTGATATTTTTAAGCATTCTGCTAAAAAAGCTTCTTCCACCTTCCTCCCCAGAACACGACAAGAAAGTAAAAATGTATCAAAAACAACCTCAAAATTTGAGTAGTGAAGTATACATACTCCGACAATTCCATAGTCGGACAGCCTGTCCTTCAATCTCAGGTACACTACATTGTACTGTGGATTATTGCTAAAATTCCAGATATCCAATTCCGAATACCTTTTGTTTGTAAGGTTAAACTGATTGGTTTTATGAGTAAGCTGAGCTATTCTAGGAATACTGAGTTGGTCAGCAAATCCAATATTAATTTCCATGTTCATGGAGTAATAGTACTCATCCAGGTTACTAAAGCTGTTCATCAGCTTTTTTCTCATTTTTTCCATGCGATAGGTTTCATTCCGTTTATAATCTTCGTCTGTAATACTTAAAGTATCAAATAACCCAAAGTAAAACAAATTGTAATAGCTTTGAAATGTGCCATTTGTTTTGAAGCACAACGTTTCAACCTCCGGAAGCATGTTTCTCACAAAATCAGTCTCAAATTCACTGTCATCAACAAACACGATGCTATCCAGCCCAATATTCAACTCTTCTGCGATTTGTTTTATATTGTATGCCTTATCATTCCAATTTACTTTGAATATAGATATATGATTTTTTTGTAGTATCATATCCGAATGATTTTGGAAAACTTCCATAACGTCCGCCTCATTATTTTTACTGCACACAGCCAGAATAATCCCACGGTTGTTCAGACTAAGAACCAGCTTCTGAAATTCCTTGTGAATACTCCCCGGATAGTTGTCATCAAGTTTTATACCAGCGATACCGTCTTCCCCGATAATACCTCCCCATAGAACATTATCACAATCTAAAACCAGGCACTTTTTGTTTTTCCTTTTGAAGCCCTGATAAGTTTAAAATATTCGAAAGCTATTTCACGTAGTGCTTTTCTAGTATAAGGGGCTTTCCCTATATGCCAGTATCTTCTGTCATAATACTCCTTATAGCCTATCCTCGTCAGGCACACGTTTAAATCTACCATGCAAGCTCTGTTTTTGATAGAATATCTCGAATATTTGAGTTCAACCGACTTACTATTCCTGACTGACCTGATTCAGACTGGTAATCAAGCATACCGGTAACGGGGAACATCGGTAACTCAAAGGAATTAAACAGTATAATCGCATTAGTTCTAGCACGTATATTCGCAATAACTTGCTCCACATATTTAATAACAAGTTCTTTTTCCTTTTCAATTTCTTCATGTCCCGAACCCAGTGTCTTGTAAAAAAGTGCCGGCGATAGTGCTTCCAGCTGTAAAAAAACGACAACACAATCCGTATTGCCGTTCAGCAGTGTACTATTCTCTTCCATTGTGTCCTGATATACGTTATCATATTGACCATAACTTATGCAAAGATTAAGTCCTATCTGCTACATTAAGAATTGAAGATACGGCTCTATCTGCTCAATAACAATATTTCTTAGAATTGTGACATTATAACTAGGAAACGAGCTCCTTTCATCTTCTTTTTCTATATTTATATTTTGTATATTTATATAGCTTAGATCAAAGAAATTATCCATCCTATCTCCTCTCCGATAGTAGCTTTAAAATGTACCTATGGCTATTAAGGCTTTATTTTTTTAGAATCATTTTCTTTACCTGTCCCAAAGTTAGAAAATTGTCTATCAGCAGTTCTCCATTTTCAAACACAATGCCAAATTCATCTTCAAGGCTTACAAGAAAATTCATATGGTTTAGTGAACTCATACCGATGGTATAAAGATTCAGCTCATCCGTTATTTGTTCCATTGCGTTTACGTCGAGTTTTAAAATAGGTTGCAGGCATTTCAATATCCTTTCAGTTGCTTCCATTTTCTTATCCTCCTTCTTTCCCAGCTTATTATCTAAAGCATGGTATTAATAAATTGTAACTCTACTCACGGACTCTTCCATTTTCTTTTCCAATATAAATCTGCCGTTTTTGCCGTTACAGGATACTTGGTACTCCCCGGCAAACCCGGAAACTGTAATTGCACCCGCTTCGTCAGTAGCTATACGAAAAGGACCGGTCCACCATTCGCCTTTTATAAGCTTATGGAGTTCTTCATATGAAGGTTTTAGCCTGTTGTCCTGGGTCATTAATCCTGAAGGCGCACCCAGCCACTGACCATCGGTAAATTCCCACCATGTGATGGATTCTACCGCCGGATGTGCAAAAAGGGTCTTATAAAGCTGCACAACTTCTCTGGCCTGTCTTTCCTCCCCCTCCGTGGTTGTCGGCCACTTTTCTACCATATAATCATTAAAATCTACGAACTCAGCCGGCATAATATGACCTGAAAGAAGTGTAGTCTCAGTAAAATGAATGGGTAGATTAAATCGTGAGAAACGTTCGAGAATTTCCTGGGTCTTTTCAACTCCCCAGTAACCTTGATGCATATGGGACTGAATTCCTATGGCATCTATCGGAATCCCCGCTTCCAAACAGCCCTCTACCAGAATTTCATAAGAGTCAATGGTGGTATATACAAAATCATTAATCAGCAGCGTAGCATTCGGATTCGACTTCTTCGCAGCCGAAAACATATCTCCCACGGTGCGTATGCGCCCCAGTTCTTTACAAATGCGAGTAATTCCATTATCATCTTTCTTAAATACCGGCATTATAACCGCTTCATTAATAACATCCCATATATCGATTAACCCGGCAAAACTACTTACCTCCCTTTCTGTCCGTTCTATCTGTGAAGAAAGGATTTGGGTGTTGCTCAACTCCAGCAGCCACGGTGCTGTAAATGAATGCCAGCACAGTACATGGCCTTTGGGAACACATCCGTTGTCCAATACCCACCGGGCAGCTATTTTCATTCTTTCAGTATCCAATTGACCCCTAACCATCTCAAATTCACGCCAGTAAAATGGCAGTACGATATAGTTAAACAAATCGAATATTTTTTGAAACCGTTCTTCTTCTATCTTTCTCGAATATCCATCCAATTCACCGTTTGCAAGGGCGACAGAACTATAACCTCCGAAACACCCGAAAAGAAATTTATGCTTTGCCTGTTCAACCACGACTTCGGTATTTCTCAGCGGACTTCCATCCGGGCCAACCAGTATCAGCTTTTTTAAACCCATATGATGCTTATATTCTCTTCTGCAATTAGTTTCCATTCACCTTTTACCCCCTAGTATATAGAATCCCCTCATAACTGCTATAAATTTTACTTTATTCATACATACCAATTATGGCCTGTTTTACTACGGTTTCAGGAACTACAGTGAGTACCTTGCCATTATTTTTCAAAGGTTTCCCTATGCTCTCCAGTAGTACCATATGAATAGCTCCATTTTCACTATGGACATACCCTCTTTTGTTATCATATTTCATAATGGACAAAATAGTCTCAGGCTGTATGTGTTCAGCGATTCTGGTAGATGCCCCTGCCCTGTTTAATAGCTCTTTATGCAGGTTTACATCCCTTTCAGACAAATACCCCATCTGATGAGAAATCTCCGCTGCGCACAGCATTCCTAAGCCTATTGCCTCCCCATGAGATATTGTTCCAGGGTCAGCAAGCTCTATAGCATGTCCGATTGTATGTCCGTATTCCAGTATTAATGCATCCTGTTTCTCAAAAGGATCATTCTTCATAACAAGAGTCTTCGCTTGAATAGACATATCGATAAAATACCTATAGTCTTTCTGTGTATAGCTGCATTCTGGGCTTAAAAGGCCGGATAACTGCTCAATACTATCTGGTAAAATAGCAAGGGCATTTTTAATCACTTCGCACATACCGGAAATCACCTCACTCCGAGGCAGCGTTTTAAAAAAGTCCATGCTCGTAATAACCATTTCGGGTTTATGGAAAATGCCTATCAAATTTTTGCCCAGGCGTGAATTAATAGCCTGCTTCAATGACAGTACCGAGTCTAAAGCCGCCATAAGCGATGTTGGAATATGTACGAATCTTATACCCCTGAACAGCAGTGCGGCAATCATACCAGCCATATTACCGCATATTCCCCCTCCGAGTCCTATAATACAAGTACGCCTATTTGCATTTAAAGCAAGGACCCTCTCAATTAAATCCTCAAGGATCTTTAGATTTTTATGTTTTTCAGTACATTCGAACATAAGTAACTCACATTTGCAGTGGCTCTGAATCTGCTTGGCAATTTTCTGTCCATACAGGCTCCCCACGTTTTTGTCGCAGATAATTATAAAACACTCGGCATCATCCATTGCAAAGAGCTGTTGAAGGCAGTTCTCCGGGCTTTTGTTATATAAATAATAGTTAAAAGACATGTCTCCGAATTTTATCTCATACGTATCACATTTTTCCAAATATTCTCTTCTACTCATTATACTCACCTTGACCCTTGTCCTTAAATTTAAGTAAGCCTAAATAATCAAGCTATTTCAAATGTGGAAAATAAGCAATTATAGAACTGGCTTTCCAACTCATATAGCCGACGCAGCGAGGAACAAAAGACATTCTTATTTTTTATTCCTGCAAATTCACTCTTGTATATCAAGCTTTCAATAACGATCCAACTATCAACTATATCCTTCAATAGAGGTATCGAAGCTCCCTCTTCCCCCAGTACCTTTTTTATTTTGTACTCATTCGCCACAGAGGCAACTTTATTATTAAAACAGGCTGTCTTGCTTATATTGAATTGCTCTATATTATCCGCAAGTGTCTTAATATTTTGCAGCCCTTCTAAAATATCATTTTTATGTGTCTTCAAATTATGTATCATTATGTCTTTATAAAAATGTGGGTCATCATTTACTATTTTATTGGGATCTTTTTTGGACAGCTGCACTAGTGACGGCATAGGGTTCTCTTTAAAATACTCACAAATCCCTTGGTGACATGCTATTAGATTCTTGAAGCTAATTTCATGCTTGTAGCAGAATCCCTTTGTATTCCACTGAAACCCATCAACCTCAACAGTCTTGAACATCTCCCTTTCGGAATCAAAACCGTATATCAGTATGTGGTGGGAGTGATGTTCCTTCAAATAGAACAAATCATGATAGGGATGCTTATAATAAAAGCCGTCAATTGGAAGAATAATTACATGTCCCCTTAGGAGTGCGTCTATGATTATATCGTTGATACCCTCGCAGTAGCCCAATTTGAACTCATAACTAATGCCGTTATCTTCTGTTATTTGTGAAAATGACCTCGTTTCCCGGTTTTCGATGTCCAACGACAAACCGCCGTCGGTCTGCTCCAGCCTGTAAATATAACTATTGTCCGTGATGAAGCTGAATACGCTTCCTTTCAAATTCCTGACTGCTGTAAAAAAAGGTAAATAAAAGCAGCCCACATAGTAAACATCACTGTATGGAACTATGTCTTGTATTTCGTACTGCGCCATTATATCCCATCCTTCCCATACTTCTGATTATAAAGTATTTTCTCAGCTTTCTGAATCTTTTAGTTTGCTCTCGATATAGCAGCAAACATCTCCAATGGTTTTGTAATTGTAAAAATTCAGGCTCATGTCATCAAATTCAATCTTAAAATGCTTTTCCAGCAGCACCACAAGCTGAACAAAGTTGACCGAATCCATTCCTAATTCGGTGAGCTCCATATCGGGTGACAAATCCCCCAAGTCCTCCTGTTGTAGAGTTTCTTTAAAAATTGACATAATTTCCTTTAAAATATCTGACTGATTCATTTGATACGCCTCGTATTCTTATTTACAAAATTTTAGTTAGGAAAATTTAAAGATTAGGCATTATATATTTATGGTATAAAATGAGTTATCGGTTCCTTACAAAATCATTAATTCACGCAGTTAACAATTGTATTAACCATCATGAGACGTTTAAGTAAGTACATTAGGACTTAAACTGCAAATCAAACAATTCTTTATACAAACCATTTTCCTGTAACAATTGATCGTGGTTCCCATTTCCTACAATTCTGCCGCCGCTTACCACATAAATCATGTCAGCACTCAGTATAGTGGACATGCGGTGGGCAATCATAATTATTGTCCTATCCTTTGCCAGTGATGCCAACGCCTCCTTCACCAGTTGCTCGTTTTTAGAATC
Organism: Bacillota bacterium; assembly: GCA_023392075.1. Taxonomy (GTDB): domain Bacteria; phylum Bacillota; class Clostridia; order Acetivibrionales; family DSM-1351; genus Ruminiclostridium. The sequence goes on from JAEVZU010000116.1 coordinate 47,099, forward strand.
CAAGGCCGATGTAGCTTCATCAAGTATAAGTATGGGAGCGTTTTTAAGAAACGCTCGCGCAATTGCCAGCCTTTGCTTCTGTCCCCCCGATAACCGGTTTCCCAGTTCTCCCACCTCAGTATCATAACCTTGGGGCTGCTCCATTATAAAATCGTGGGCATTTGCAGCTTTACAGGTAGCAATTATTTGTTCCTCTGTAGCCTGTGGATTTCCATATTTAATATTTTCTCTGATGGTACCGTTAAACAATATTACTTGCTGTGGTATGTACGCTATCATATCCCGTATCTGCTTAGTAGTATACGCACTGGCTGGCTTGCTGTTTAGAACGATGCTGCCACTTTTAATAGGATAAAAGCCCTGTAGTATTTTTACAATGGTGCTTTTTCCTCCTCCACTTGGTCCAACGAGTGCAACAAACTGTCCCCGTTCAACTGATAAGTTGACACCCTGCAATACCGGATTGTTCTCTTCATATTCCATGAAGATATCCTTTAGTTCGATCATCTTGTCAGAGAAGCCGTTGTCTTTGAGGTTAAGTGTCTCCGGCTCACTTTCCGTTTCAAAAAGATTCTTTATGCGCTTTGCTCCTGCAAAAGAATCCTGAAGCTGGGACATCAGTCCACCTATCTGTAAAAACACTGAAGTTACCCCGGTTTGCAATTGGATAATGGCTATAAACGTCCCGAAATCCGTTGATTCCCGAAATGCAATAAACGCCCCGATTACCAGCACTCCCAAAAAGTTAAAGAAATTCAGCAAAAAATTTGTACTCTCAAGCATTGAGCTTTTCTGAGAGCGCTTAATTGAATACCGTGCAACCTCAGAATTAATTTTTTTGTAATGGTCATTCATCATATTCGTGAGGTTAAATATTCGAGTTACTCTAAAACCCGAGTATATATTGGATAACTGCGCAGTTAGGTTTGCCATCTCCTGTTCAACCTTATCGCTTATCTTTCCTATGGATTTAGCATATCTGGTATTTAATAAGGTGAAACAAATCCCTAGAAATATTATTATAATAGCGATCCGCCAATCCAGAATCAGTATGGATATAGTAGAGCCTACTGTACGGATAAGGGTAAACAGCATTGTACGAATGCTTCCTGAATAAGCATTTTCAACGACATTCACATCACTTGTCATTCTGGTCATTACATCCCCGAAATTCATATTCTCAAAAAAACTTATTGGAAGTTTTTGTATATGCTCAAAGAGCTTTACCCTTAAATCTGCCATGGACAATTTAACACTCATATTATATAAATAGCTGAAAAAAGGTACCACAAGTGTTAAAATAAACACCATTACCCCGATGAAAATTGAAGTTCTGGCAAGTAAATGGATATTCCCTTTTATTGCAGCATTTATCATATCCTTGAATACAAGTGCCATAATAATTGAAAAAGCTGCTTGTACGGTACTGTCCCCAACTAAGCCGACTGTGTAAGGAATAATCTTTGGCTTGATAAAAGAAATATAAACGCCGAATAGTTTCTTATAACTCATATATTTCCTCCCCGAATTCTGATTGTGCATTTTCACTATCTCGAAGTTGGCTTATGAAAATATTTTTATACAATCCGACACTCTTAACCAGTTCTTCATGGGTTCCTTTTTGAATAATCTTACCCTGATCCAGTACAAGTATTTCGTCCGCATGAATAATGGTAGACAACCTGTGTGATATGACTATGACTGTTTTATCTTTAAAACTCTCCTGCAGTATTTCTTGGAATGCATATTCCGACTGGGAATCAAGAGCCGATGTGGGCTCATCCAGGATAAAAAGCGGCGCATTCTTTATTATCGCTCTGGCGACGGTGATTCTTTGCTTTTGACCGCCTGATAGCTTGACTCCATTTTCGCCTACCAGCGTATCATAGCTGTTGGGCAGCCCAACGATAAAATCATGGGCTTTGGCCTGTTTGGCAGCGCTGATGGCCTCATCTCTGGTACACCCCGGCTTTCCATACATAATGTTTTCAATAATTGAACCCGGAAATAAATAAGGATCCTGAAATACAAATGAAATTTTGGCTCTTAAGCTTACTGGGTCCAAATCATTTATGTCGTATCCGAACATTTTAATTAACCCCTGCTGTTGTTTGTAAAAGCTACAAATCAGTTTAACGATAGTACTCTTTCCACTATTGCTTGTGCCTACAATAGCAATAGTTTTACCCTTTTCAACTTTAAGGTTAAGCCCGCTTAGAACATTCGTCCTTTCATCATATGCGAAAGTAACCTCGTTAAACTCTACAACAGTATGTGACGACTCATTTTCAACTCTAAGCCCACCCTCTTTCTCAACCGGGTAGGATAACACCTCCTGAATACGCCCAATTGCGCCCTTCATGTTTTGTATGTTATTGATTTGATTTATTAGGGCTACAGCAGGATTTATCAAAAAATTCAGCATATAAATGGATATCATCATACTTCCCGGTGTGATTTGCTTCTGAATTACCAAGTATCCTCCGAACATAAAGCATAACAGGAAAGGAAGTATTTGGAGCACCACCGAAAACGGAATCATTAGGGCCCGTCTCTTTTCTGCAGCTGCCCCCACATCTGTCGCCTGTTTGATAATATTCCGATATTTCGTTCCCATAATCGGCTCAGCGTTAAAGGATTTCATGGTGTGTATGCCATCTAAAGTCCCTTTCAAAACAGCATTTGCCTCTCCAAAATACTTTTGTATTTCATTGGAATAGTTCATTATTGGTGCACTCATCTTACTGACAACGATAAAAGCGGCAGGGAAAAGTATCACATTGATAAGTAGTAGTTTCCAGCTGGTTATGAGCAAAAAGGTAAATGCGCATATAAAAACTACTGGCTGGTACATCAAATCCGAGATACTATTTTTTAAGAAACTGTCGATGATGGCAATATCATTATTATGTCTTGAAATAATATCCCCCGAGTTGCCGGCCTCAATAAAAGTAACCTGTGTCTTGCTTAAATGATTGGAAAACCGGTTTCTAATATCAAAAACTACTCTCGCACTTAACCGTCCCGAAGACATTACCATCATATATTTCATTATTACTCCTGTTATTAATGTCCCGAGAAAAAAAAGAGCTGTTGTTACGATTTGGTTTCGTTGTGCCGCAAGAGAGCTGTCTATCAGGTTTCTCATGAAGTATGCCATCAGAATGTCTATTAATGCTATACCTAGCGAAGCCACAACTAGTAAAAAAAGTAAAAGCTTATGATTTGCAAGAAAATTTCTTAATTTTATTGCTTTGCTATCATTTGAGATATTTCTATCCATTCAAATCCTCCTATTAGACTTTGATTTTCTTTCCAATGTAGGAGTCTCCTGCAACTTCAATACTTTGAGCATACTCAACCCTGTTGACCCTGCATCCTGGACCAATCTTAACCTTCTCCCCCCTAATTAATTCTGCATTGGTAAATGAGATATCGACCAGTGTTCCCTCTATCATATTAATATTTACCCTGTTGAGTGTGATTTTGATACCGCTTAGCGGTGCAAGAACCAATCTGGCAAATATGCCGACTGAAGGCCTTACCCTTACATCCTTCAAATTACCGATATGTACGATTTTGGCCTTGATTTGATTAATAAAACCTACTCCCTTGACATTGATATCGGCAGTATCGGCTTGTAAAACACCTTTTATCATAATCGGGCCATTTGCTATGAACTTCTGTACTTCGATATCTGATCTCGCCTTTACAACTCCATCAGAAGTAAAAGCTTCGCTCTTTATTTCACTTATTGTAGAGTACTTTCCATGATTGGTTATATCCTTGCAGATACTTTTTCCTTTTACCTTCAAATAGCCTGAATTATTTAATAAATTGCTACTGATATCTCCTTTTATATTACATGCCCCATTTACTCTGGTACTACCTGTTGTTACACTACCTTTTATGGTGCTTTTAGAGTTAATACATATGGAATTTGAACAAATAGCTCCTTTAATCCTTGCAATTCCGTCTATAATAACGTCCTCGTATTTTCCACTATTGACTTTACCGATGCCGCGAAAATGAATACTCTGCAATCCGTATCACCCCTGTTTCCTGTTCTTCAACGCCTATAACCTGACTATATTATTAATACTGCTTGAAGTATCCGTATGTAATTCATCGGTATATTCAACTTGTTTAATTTTGCATCCAGGTCCGATTCTTACCTTGTTTCCCCTTACCAGTCCGGCGTATGTATATTCAAGGGAAATATCCGTACCCTCTATTGCAGTGCATTTTAATACCGGCTTCTTTATACTCCAGTTCCAGAACAGCAGTCTGTTAATCAGATTGCATGGTTGTATTGATGAGAAACTTATCAGCTATCGCCAATAATGAAATTTGCACTATAAGTTCTTTATCCCCATATCCAGTTCTATATTTAGCGTTAAATTCTCTTTCAATTATCTGAAACTTATGTGATAAAAGATTAGTGATAGTGACGGATGGTTTCTCCAATGATGACACCCTTTGGTGCTTGTAAATCTCACAGAAGACGCGCAAAGCCAAGGGTGTTTTTAGGCTCCATTTAACCCATGCACCCCCTTCAATATCCACCTGGAAGTATTGAATATATTCCTCAAATAACTCATTCACAGGAACATCCCCATCAGAAGCTAGCCTTAAAGTATTGGTTAATAAGCTGTCATCATAGTTAAATTCTCTGAATACATAAGGTCGGCTTGTAATACAAAATCTTAGTCTGGGATATTGGGAACATATTGCTTCTACTTCACGCAGGCGATCGTACCATAAATCATATGGCTGAGACTCATCAACACCTTCAATGCAAATTAAAATTTTCGGAATGATCTTAGTCTCAAAAGTATCTTCTCTGGAGATAGTATTGATTTCTGTTCGATATGACAACGCCTCTAAGGCCTGCCATAATTCTGTTTCGTTCCAAGCCGAAGCTAACCCCAAAGAATTCTTTATTATATCAAGCCAATTATTTTGGGGATTGATATCTTTCGCACGGATTAATATAGGAATATGGAATTCTCCACTTAACAATGATTCAATCAGATTAGCTATCCCATGAGTCTTACCTGAACCAGGATTCCCCAATATGAGATATTTTTTATTATTTAATTGAAAGCAAATCTCTGAAATAATAGTATAAAACTCATGTGACTGAAGCTTTTCGGCAGCTTTTTCAATCTCATTAATATGAAAATAATTTTCTCTAATATGTCCGATTTCCTTAAGCAACTCTAAAAGCCCAGAGAAGTCAACATACCAATTTCTTTCATTAATTGAGGGTGCCTGTTGCTCATTACATACAGCCTCTAGGGCAAGGTCTATGTCATTTAATAACTCATTTACTCGCTCTTGAGTTTTCTGAATTTCATCTATTAATTGTTCATGGGTTGAATGATTCTGTGCAAATTCTAAATAGTCATCACTTGCCTTCAGAAATTCGCTACAGTGCCGACTCATAAGCCTCAGTTTTTTTATACTATTTTGGCGATCAGCTAACGTTCCTACGAATTTTAGAATGCTTTTTTGCATTTCTCCTTGAATGTGCAAGCAGGGAGTGTACTTTTGCGATAACCACCCAGCTTTTTGTTTCTCATAAGAGTAAGTAAAAAGCTCCCTTGAAATTTCGGATTTTTCAAACCAATAGCGATATATCCCGGCAGCACCACTATCTTGTAATTCCGTTAAAAGCCGGGTGTCATTCCACAGTTCAATTATTAGTTCTGGATGATCTTCTTCTAATTTATTTTTCAACTGTTGCCAACGGCTTAATTCCGTATCTTCTATCAGTTTTTTACCTCTACCGATACGGTCCGATGCTAAATCGCGGGGAACACATACAATATATTGCTTTATCAACGGCCTGACTCTAAGCGCAGTTTCAATCGAGCCACTTATTTGGTCGAACTGGTTTGCAGAAATACTATTTAAAAACCATTTGGCTTGTAGTCCAATAATAGTTCCATCAGTTTTTGTCGCAAAGGATTCGACGCCCCCATCCCCTCCTGAGCCATTTACAACCACAACTGTCTTAAGAAAGTCGGGAAATGTTTTCTTACACCACAGCTCAAACAATTGATTACACATGGATTCAAAAGCCCGTGTTGGAGCTTCGTTATAAGTTTGAAAATGCTGCCAGTTCATTTTTTCTTCCTCCTCCGAACTTTATTCCAGATATTCCGAAATATCTTCTTATCGAAACAAGTTTTGCAGAGAACATTGGGCAATCAAGCGCTGTGAATACAGCATTTAGAGGCAATGTCATCTGTTTTGTATCCTCAAGGGTATCACCTGATTTCATCTATTATAAACCCAACTCAAATCCTTTATTTTCAAGGCTTCACGTCCGCTCCAATAAGCAGCAGCTTTCTGTATACCTTGAGCAGACAAAAATGATGCCTCGAAGACCTAGTGATTTCTTAGCGGAAGGATAGTTTTTATCTCTTTATCTTAATACTTTTGCATCATAATTAAACTTTCTTTATCTGGAGCATAAAAAAGCTATAGAAATTTCAAAATCACTATTTCGGCATGTGCTGTGTACTTGCTGCCAATCTGCAGCATTATACTCTGAAACTTTTGAAGGATGTTTATGCGTATTAGCTCTGCCATAGCTATATATAACGATCGAAGTCTCCTTACTCTTAGCAATTGGTACCATGCCTCTTTTCGACCAACAAAACTCTCCTCCGTGATGACTTGCTACCAATATATCTAGATTTTCTAACTGAGATTGATCAATATAATCATATCGCTGGTCCCCAGCAATAAGTATATTCAGTTCTTTTCCATTAAAATCGTGTGCTTCGATACGCATAGTTAAACCTGTTTCGTGAACGTTATTAGCGGCTCTAGATGGATTAATTTTTGAAATACCTCCACATGTAATCTTTCCTCCATGAAAAGCTATATCTTTGTTTACCATATTTACAGACCCTCCGTGAACAATTACCTCTGCAAATTTATGGTTCAGTTGGGCCCTTATGGGCTGATCAGGAACGTACCAATGGCATTGATATGCATTAATATCATCCGCTATCCTAAACCAATGATCCTTATCAACATGAGATATAATTATCGTCGTACCTGGATTTGTCGGCATATTTACACTTGCTGGTCTTGTGAATGAATTCCTTCCGTATGGCATACCATAATCAAAATATAAAAAAGGCGGATTGCTTTCATTAGATAATGATATAGCTAAGGCTTGTCCAACATCATGTACCTTAAATACATATCTTCTAATTGTCTCGTCTTTACTGCTTTCATCCTCACGGTTTAATACGTCAATATAATCTTTTGATGAAATATATAATTTCAGTTCACTTTTAATTCTTTCGATCAATTCAGGGTGTTCTACCGACTCATTAATCTTAAGATAATTTGTATAACTCGTTCTTTCATTATGTAAATTGTTAATATCTCGTCGATTATTTACATATCCAATGTCAAAACAGTTTTCAATAAAAAGCATATTGCTATCGAATTGTTCTTCATCAGTAATTAATCCATCTGGTTTATGCTTGTGAAAGCCTTTTATGAAGAAGCAACTAACTCCCTCTTCGCTTTTAAGAGATTTTGGAATCAAATGCTTATCAATATAAGCATCAAAAATGTCTATATAGTAATTCTTTATGACCTCCTCAATGTTATCAACATATCCCTTTTCTTTTAATACTCCTCGGTCACTATTCTTTTCAAAAAAACTATTGGCTCTTTCTATGAATAAATGAGGTTTATCTAACAACATCGAATCAATGAGTTCAATGTGAGCGATATTATCTAATCCATCTTCTAATATAAAAACCAGAGCATATAGCGTCTGTTCCATCCTAACAAAACCATAAACAGGTAGCTCAGCCTTTAACTTTCGTCCCATTTTTTGAAGTACTCTGTCAGGAACCGGCTTATAAAGCTTAAATTCAAAATAGTCTACTTCAATAGTACTATCCTTCAAATTTATATTATAATGCTCGTTAAGCACTGATTGAATGTCTTGTGAATATTGTCTGAGGTTAGTATTACGCCTTAATACTGATTCTCTTAATTGATAACGATAGATGAATGCCAAGATACCTTACCCCCTCTAGTTTTTGATAATAGAGAACTAATTAGTGTTATTTACTTTTTCCAATGTATCTATTAACTGCATCTTTAACCAAATCATATACATATCTTCATATGATCCATTACTTAGCTTGATTAAGCTTCCAATCAAATTGACCACCCAATTCTTTATTCTCTGACACATTTGAACAAATTAGGATTCCAATTCATATACACTCAATCTTTAAGTAACTGAATTTTTCCTGTATTTGTTTTTCTTCTTCTGCGCTGAGTTCATCCATATGTATGAATAATCTTCTTTTAGCTCTACTCATTCCAACGTAGATTATTCTGTGTTCTTCATTCTTATCCAAATTCGGATCGAGCAAAAACGCCTTAACATTCTTATTCTCAACAAGCATTACATTCTTATATTCTGATCCTTTTGCCTTGTGTATTGTTATATGATTGCTGATATCTTCTGTAATATTGATGCATATAGCAATATTCTTATACAAAGTGTTCTCATAGAAATCTTTTGCTGCACCTTTTCTAAAACCTGATAGATTAGCATTTAGTGTTAAGCAAACTACTTCATAAAATTTCATCAAGGTATCGTCACAGTATTGACTGTAAATATTAAGCATTTTTGTTAATGAAGATAGCGCCATTTTCTTTGAGTTCTCCCCATTCCTGAAGATCCACTCTATACTCTTTACGGCTTCTTTGTATTTGCTATTAATGGCTAATTCGATAGCGTGTACAAATGACAACAAAAAACGCCTTCGTTCGCTATTGCTATCATGATCTGAGTAATTCTCAAGTAACTTTCTATTTAGGTCATTGCCCTCAATTTCTTTTTTCATAGCATTAGAGTTTACATTGTCTCTAGAAAGAGATACTACTGAATCTCCACTACATAGTTCACATGCTTTTTTATATGCAGCATTCCTCTCTCCAACATATATAATAGCTTCAATATCATCCATGTTCTCACATGGATTCTGATTTATATCGTCACGTATATTGTTCAAAAACCTTACGATTTGATTAGTACTTCTGTGATTATTGCATATGGTATAAATATTATTGTCGTCCACTTTGAATGAATCAAACAGGGTCGTGTCAGCACCTTGGAAACTGTAAATGGATTGTGCCTTATCACCTATCACACCAACAATAGTTTCCTTTTTTCTCATCTCATTTACAATGTATGATTGTATCGGACTAGTATCTTGATATTCATCTATGAACATATATGCAAATTTTGATCTAAGCACGTCAAGGATAAAAGGGTATTTTTCAATAAGAACAAATGAAAAAAACAACACATCATTATGATCAAGCTTACCTTTTCGCCAGTAGATTTTCTTTAAGCCAACTATTTTACTAGCTAATATTTTCAAATTGTTTGCGTTTATCCTTAATGGAGTATTACTGACTTTATCGTATCCAACAGCCTTCGTATTGTCGCACTCAAATGAAACAGTTCCATCCTTGAAAATATATTGCATTGATAATAGCCAATTCTGTAGTGCTTGATTGTATGCCGGCATATTGAGAATTTGATTTTTCGTATTAGGATGTCTTAAAGCGCTTAAATCTTCATTCTCAAACCATTCTCTAATATAGCTATTACTTATATAGAATTCGTCATGTCCATTTACCTTACAAGAACATAGTTCATATTCAGTTGGAATAAATGAACAATATGGTTTTACAACATTTCTATATAAGTAGCTGTGAATTGTTGATACTTCAACACGGTTTGAAACCCCTTTCCCTATCCTCTTGAGTATAGTTTCCACAGCCGTATTGGTATAAGTTATACATGCCACTTTCCGAGCACATGATAATCTTGTTGAGTTTTGGACAACATTCTTGATATGATTAACTAGGAACTCTGTTTTTCCTGCTCCAGGCCCAGCCTCTATTTTGAAGTCCTCTTCAATACATATTTTATCTTTTGATGTAATAATCATATGTCCTCACACATCCATCCAATTGCTGCTCTTATATATGTTGGTACATGAAAATTTTGAAATCCATCTTTCCCTTTTTTCGATAGATTTTCTCTCAATATTGATGAAAGTTCCAAGGCATTCTCACCTTTTCCAACAGAGTTTAAGTATCTTGAAGCAATTATTGCTTTTTTCTTCATCGCATCATCCCAAGATACTCCACTTGATTTTACTATAGAGTCTTTAATTCTTTCATTTTCATCGCTGCCTCGCAACTTAGCCAACATATCATCTATTGGCTTATTCTCTTCAATCAGTATCATTAATTCATCTAACTCACCACTATTCTGTAACGATGGAGTTATTAGTAATCGGCATTTTTCATTTTCAAATGCCAATTGATACTCAAGAGTTTTTCCATAGGTTTTAACTTGAGTAAATGAGCGAATGGTTGGATGATTTCCTTCTTCATATTTATCTATAATTGGATTTAACTCATAATCATATTTTGATGGATCAACATGCATTTCAAATGGATAGCATTTTTGAGATTTAGCCTTTTCTTTATCTTTTTCTTTTCGGGCAGGATCTAAATCTGTGATAAATGCAATTTTCCGTTTTATAGTATTTGCTTTGTTGCTATCAAACAAGTAAAGAAAATGCTCAAAATATCTTCCACCAATATTAATGACTGAAATATGACTATTCTCTAAAGACTTATGAATATAATCAGCAAATACAGGCATCAGTAATTGTTCGGCAATTCCTTCTACAAAAATTACTTTTTCGGCGAATAGCATATTCGATTTAGTTGCATCAAGAAATCTCTGAACATATTTCTTACTATCGGGCTTATCTTTCTTTTTTTCACCTGGCTCAATATCAAAAAATACTTTACCTGGATATGCAACTTCAGATTTTCCATTTTCTTTGTATAGGCAAATGATATCATCTAGTTGAGATGATGAGGTAATGTGTGTTGAATGTGAGGTTATGAAAATCTGCTTTACTTTTTTGTCACTAATGTTTTTCTTAAGGAACTTTATAAATTGAAATTGCATAGTTGGATGTAAATGCGCTTCTGGTTCTTCTATCGCCAATACAGGAAAAACCTTAGCGTTACTTCCCAAATACTCTCCATCTGAATCAACTTGCATTTTAGCTAATAATAATGACATGAAGATCAAATTATTATAACCAAGTCCATTGTTTGATATTGGTATGCTCATACCAGTATTTTGCTTTACAATTAATTGTAAAACAGAATACAACTCACTTTCCGTAATCTTACCTACGAAATCAGGTTCAGATTTATCAAATGATGCTCCAATACCATCAGCATATGACAATATTTCTCCATTCCCACTTTTAAGACGTTCTTGAAGCTTTTCTATAAGTGATTGAGATGTAGTCTCAAATTCTTTCTTTCTGCTTGCTAACTGCTCAGATTGCTGTTCTTCTGTAAGTATTTTATCAGATTTAATATCATAATCTATAAAAAAGTCAATCACATTCTTTAGCAATGTATTCTTACCAGAAAACATATCTCGTTCAACATCACGAATAGCATCTAAGAATTGAAAATCAAATTTATTAAGACTTTCGCCATCGATTTGTACTTGATTTTCAGAATTTCCAACCCATGTTTTATTAATATATAGCCTTATGAAGTTGTCATTGATGACTTTCCACGCTTCTTCTTTAGTAGATATACTTTGCATATAACTTTTATATTTTGCTTCATGTGTTTCAGGCAAAAAGAACTCATATTGTACTTGTGCTAAATAAGGTTCCTGTAAAGAAACAAGCCAATTACTAACAGTAACTAATTCATCCCCCATGAAATTTTCATTTTCGGACTGTGATAAAAGCACTGTTATTGATACTTTAGGTGAGTGCAGCTTTAATTCTTCTAAAGGTATATTATTGTAAATATCATTTATTGATAACTGCTTTTTAGACGAGCTATCAAATATGATTGCCAATGCTTTTAGAAGATTAGATTTTCCTGCATTATTTTGTCCAATAAGCACATTAGTTCCATCTCTGAAATCAACTGAAATACTACTAAAATTCCTAAAGTTTTCAATAGAAATATTTGATATAAACATATACTCGCTCCCTTTACAATAACTTATATCTCTGCTGTCCCGACGATGTCCTTTCTATCGGAACAACCTCTATATCATCTGTTTTTATACAATTGGAAAATAAGGTGCCAAGGAGCAATTGGTCACTTCGAGAAATTTGGTTCCATTCATATTCCTTGAATAAATCTGGCACAAGGAAAACTTCTCCAAGTAATAGAAGCGAAATTCAGCTTTTGCTCTATCTAATAATTCATTCACGGTTGGCATTTTCTTACCTCTCACATGGATAGCAATATCTACAACATTGTTATTTCAATTGTACCCCTGCAAGAAGTATTTCACAAGAAAAATCGACCCAATATTTGGAAATTATCTCATTTACGACATCCAGAATTCCGTTTGCATCACACTCGCTCTTCTTCTGCATCCCAAAGCACCTCTATTTTTTCTCTTGTTGCTACCGGAAAGGCTTTGGATTATCCTTCTCCCACCTGAATCGGAGCCAAATGTAGTATAATCTCTCTGCACTAATTCTGATCCGCGCAATTCAGTAAGTATCCTCCGAATACTGATTCACAGATTAAGCAGTCACATAGATCAGTCATTATTATCTTGCCGATTTGTTCTTTTCATCCAGTTGATATGTTCCCAAATACAAAAGCCACTGAATGTCATCTGTACATTCAATGGCTTAAACTATTGATATAACTAACTTTTACCGTTTTACAATCTTCACCACACATTCTGTATGCCCCGTTCATGGAAACATGTCCGCCAGCTGACTGTCTGTAGATTCAGAACAATTGAGGTATGTTGCTTGTTTCATTCATTTATATTACGTACCAATATATTTAGATTACCCTGCTTTATTTTTTTAAGTTAAACATACAACTGCCCGACAGAAACTTTTTTTTATGACTTCTGAATATATTCTCATATAGAGACAATACAATACTCATAAAATTCATTCTCGCAAAAATCAGTTTTATGGTCAAAGTACCCATTGCACCCAAACTGTTCATAACCTCCAGCTGCTTGGATGCAGGAAAATACATGGGCGTTGATTTTTGCTTTCCCAATAGCTGAATCCATATATCGAGATCTGTGTTCTCGACATAGTCCTGAACAACTATTTTCAAGGACTTATTCTTTGAGAGCATCAGTATTTTGGCTTTAACCTCCTCCAGGTTATCAGTGTTGATATACTTGATAATTATCTTTTTTCTAATTCCAGTCAAAGTACTGAACTTTGGAACAATTTGTCCCCTGAAAAATTTTATAATTACATTCTCCGGAAGCTGCAAGGCATCGGGATGTTTTTTAATAAAGTATTCCGTATTTCTATCAACCTCGGGATATTTTTCTTTGCTGATTCTCAGGTTGCCTGATTTATCATGCTTTTGATGAAAGGTCTCAATCCTGTTGCTGATAATGATTTTTGCTCCGGCCATATATAATCGGTATCCCAATTCAATATCCTCAACTCCCCACCCTTTGAAATTTTCATCGAAGCCTCCCAGTTCATCCAAATATTTTTTGGGTACAGCCAGATTGCCCGTATAGACCTTCAGCCACGGGTGAAGCTGACATTCGGCATTATAAGAGGATTCCAGATAGCTGAGATGTCTTATCTCAAACTTGTTTATACTGTCCAGTTTGAATTTCTGATTTTCATAGTAACCGTTTGCGGAAACTTCTTCAAAAGACACATCTTCTGTTAGATTTATCCGGTTACCGACTAATATTATATCTTTATTGATTTTGAAGTACTTGTCCAATTCTTCAAGATAGTTATGCTTTAGAAGGATATCCCCATCCAGAAAAATTATAATTTCGCCCTTTGCAGCATTAATACCGGTATTTCTGGCTCTTGACCTTGAAGACTCAACAACTCTTTCCAGATAGATATACTTAAAATCGTACTTCTTTTCCATATGTTTTATAAATTCACCGGTTCCATCGCTTGAACCGTCGTCCACAACAATGACTTCAATGGCATCCAGAGGGAACCCTTCCAGCCTGTTAAGAGTTTCCAAAGTATTTTTAATAAGCTTCCTGCACTGATATACCGGAATAACGAAACTATATCGCTTCATAATGTCCTCCCTGCCCAAGCTGCTGCTTGTCTCCTTTTACCTTGGCTTCAACAATGTCTGCCAAGGCCTTTTTGCATTCCATCAGCAAAGCCAGTATAGTTTCCTTTTTATATTCCCTGGCATTATACTCTACCTTAATCCTCAGCTTTCCTTCCCAAATAGAACCTTCAATAACAAACACATATTCCCTGTCGGAATCCGGGCTTTTCTCAGGTACTGTTTTTATAGCGGATATCATATCATCCTCTTCTGCATCAGGCACTCCGTATACACCCATGTAATTAAAGAATATCTCAGGCTGTACCGAATATTTTTTGTCAGGGAATTTTATGGGGTTGGTAATAAACCTTAATATATCATATCCAACTCCTTTATTGGGAATTTCCGAGAGCTCCCTCCAGACATTTGCCACCTTGTCTTCTACAGAAAGATTACCGGCTGTGCCAAGCACAAAGGGATAGGAAATGCTTAACCACCCCACTGTACCGGATAAATCAAAAGTACTGAATGGCAGATCACGCCCGTTTCCGCACAGTCTTAAATGAACCCTGTCCACTCCGCCCCATCTTTCCAATGCCATTCCCAGAGCTGTAAGCAGTATGGTCTCGGCATTTACCCTGTATAACTTGCACGACTCCCTGAGGAACCTTTCTGTTTCTGTCTCATCAAGCAGTACGAGATGCTCATCGGCATTGTTGGCCAGACTCTGATCCTCACTTATGAAATCCTTTGGAAGCATGTCAACAGGAGTACTGTCAATTTTATCCCAATATTCGATTTCACGGGTTATTTCCTTACTCATGGCATATTGGTTAATAAAATCTGCCCAGGTTATAATTGAAACACTTTTTTCTGAAGCATCATTATCACTGCCGCTGATTGCCTGAAAATATCCTGTTATTATGTCCTTTATAATGATGTGTATTGAGAATCCATCAATAATAAGATGGTGCATGGTACAATAAATATAATCACCATTGTCGGTTTTAAACAAAACAAACCTTATAAGCGGACCTTCAGCAAGATCAATGCTTGAAATCAGTTTGTTAAGCTCCGTAAGCATTGCTTCCCTGGAAGCTTCAGTTGCTGTTATATGATAAACAAACAAATCTTCATGAATTTCATCACAATTTTTCAGATATTGGACATAGCTTCCGTCTTCATGCCTGAAAACCAATCTGAGAGCATCATGTTTCCGCATTACTTTTAAAATAACTTTTCTCAGTATATTCTCATCTATTCCATCCTTCATATAAATCGGAACAGATTCGTTCCAGTGATTCATCCTGTTAAAGTTTCTGGAAAAGAAGCATCTTTGAACAGGCAATAATTCAACTTTAGTTATATCTTTTTGAGACATCTCAAACTTTATATCCTCTTTAACCGGATTATCAGCTTCATGACCAAGTTTGCCGCTTATAAACCCGGCGAGCTGGCTTACTGAAGGATAAGTAAAAATATCGGAAATGCTGATCATTTCGGGAAATTCCTTATCAATCTCCTTCAGTAACTGAGTAGCAAGAATGGAATCTCCGCCCATGTCGTGGAAATTTTCGTACACATCAATTTCCTTTATTCCAAGGACAGAACCCCATATGGGCGCCAGTTTGTTTTCCAGGCTATTGCTGCTGTTATTACCAACTGCACCTTGTGTCACTGCCTGAATATCTGTATTTTTGTCATCGGCTTTATGCTTTGTTTTATTTTTATCAAGTAAATATTTATTTATTGAAGTCTTTATTTTACCCGATAGCTTTATCGGTAAGCTGTCAGCTACACTTGAAAGGAACGGAATATTTAACTCTCCGGTGTATATGACCGGTTTGCCGCTTCTTAATGCATCTTCAAAAATCCTTAAAGCTTTTGAGGTTGTTAAGGATCTGAACGGGAAATTATCGTCGGTCGCATTTTTGTCAACAGCCATGCCTGTCTCCTTCCAGCCGGGCCAGTTGATTGAGATAGTCCGTTTACCTGCCTTGTTTCTATAGTGTGCAAATGAATTCAGATAAGTATTGGCAGCAGTGTAATCACCTTGTCCCACACCTCCTGTAACTGATGCCATTGAAGAAAACAATACAAAAAAGTCCAATTTATCGTCAATGGTTAACCTGTCAAGAATCTGCGTTCCATTTATTTTGGGTGCCATAACGCGGCTGAACGTATCAGAATCCTTTATCACTAAAAATCCATCACCGGCTACACCGGCAGCGTGAATAATCCCGTTAATGTGCCCGAACCTCTTTCTTAACGAATTAAGCGCTTCTTTTGTTTCTTCCTCATTTGATATATCAGCATTACAGCAAACTACTTTTGAGCCGGCTGCCTGGATATTTCTTATGCTTCTGAGTTTGCTGCACAGCTTTTCGTTGCCGTTCTTCTCCAATATGCCGTCCCACTGTTCAGTATCAGGCAGTTTTGAACGGTTGATCAACGCTATATTTACATTACCTCTTTCAGAAATATATCTCGCAATTTCAAGGCCTAACCCACCTGCTCCGCCGGTTATGACATATACTCCCTCATTTTTTAAATTCAGCTCATCCTGGGATGTATTTAATTCAATTGTTGAAAATTCTGGAATATATCTTTTACCTTTTCTATAAGCTACCTTTTGTTCTTTACATTCTGATAAGACTTCATTTATTATACTGTCCAAAGCAGTGGCCTGGTCAA
Organism: Bacillota bacterium; assembly: GCA_023392075.1. Taxonomy (GTDB): domain Bacteria; phylum Bacillota; class Clostridia; order Acetivibrionales; family DSM-1351; genus Ruminiclostridium. The sequence continues at coordinate 63,953 of JAEVZU010000116.1, forward strand.
AATCAATGCACTTCAATTTCAGCTTCAGGTTCTCCTGGGCAACAACTTTTCCAAGTCCAAAGAATGCAGCGCTATCGGGATTAATCAATAAATCCTCATCATTAACCTGTTCAACATTTTCTGATAACAGATTAATGCTTATTTCATTGTTATATTTGTTGGCTGCAAGTGCCTTTGTCAGATAAAACAAACTGTATATCCCTCTATTTTGCACATCCTCCCAACTTCTTTCAAAAACAGGAGCACTCATAGCATCAGAGCGGCTTATAGTGGACAGATGTACTATTTTATCAATATCCCTGGTCTTTAGTTCAGCCATAAGCTTAAGATAGTCTTCCTCTGTGCCTGAAATTATGTAAGAGTTTTGACTGGTTTTTTGATAGCCGGAACCGAAGGTTACTTCAATGACTTCACTTAAAATACTTCCTTTCAAGCCGGCTATGATTACATCGGAGACTCCGGCAGCGTCCCTGAATACCAAAGCGGTTTTCCATTTGGACTTTTCTGCCTGTTTATCCAGACCTTCAACTATCCAGCTAATGTCGTAATATGAAACTGCATTTTTGTCAACACCCTGAAAAATCTTCTCTGTATCACGAACCAATTTAATAGTATAATTATTAACTTCTGCAAAAACCTTACCGCTTTCATCCATAAGCCATATGTCGAAAGAAAAGGTTTCCGTACTGTTCTTGGAATTGTTGAGTTTTGTAATGTAGCTGTAGAATTTTCCCGGCATTCTGTCATACAGCTTCATACTGTGATATGAAAGCGGAAGATACATGGCATCATTCCAAATACCATTCATGATAACATTGGCTGCATTATCCATTAATGCAGGATGCAGGCTGTATTTGAGAGCAGCCTCCGAAATAGACTGCTCTATTTCAAGCTTTACTAATAAAGAATTGTCGCCAATGTATATCCTTTCAATATTGTCCCATGTGGTTCCAAGTTTAATAGGCGACTCAATTGTGCTTAACTTAATGGTTTTTTCTTCATTCCCGCACTTATTTTTCAGTTGGGAAATATCAAAAACCTTATTAACATTATCCTCCAGCATAAAGATTTTTCCTTCAGAATGTGTAGCCCATACCTGATAATCAGGATCCTCCGAATTCTGCTTGCTTACAACGGCAAATCTCAGATAATCCTTCTCATTTATAACAATTGTCTGAACCTCTTTAATTTCACCATCATTTACCAGCATAGGTGAGACAAAAACCAGATCCCGCAGTTCCACCGGACTGTTTCCATAATATGCTCTGGCAGCTTCTCTCGCCATTTCAAGGTAGGTAGTTCCCGGCAAAATGCTTCTTCCGTTTATCCGGTGTTCATTTAATTCCCAATGCCTGGTAATATCAAAGTATGTAATAAAAATCTGCCTGTCAAAGGAATCAGCCAGAAGATTGTCAAACAAAGGATGTTTAATGGATTTTTCCTTTAATAACTGACTTTCCCTGCCTGAGGCTTTTGGCTCTGCCCAAAAGTGTATTCTTTCAAGCGGATAAACAGGTATACTCACTTTGTTTACCTGCTGTCCTTTGTATAACATATCCCAGTCAATATTTCCGCCTTCAACATATAGTTTACATATTTCATTACATAGCTTTGTACTATCACCCTTATGCTCAAGCAGCTCCTGTATTTTAAGTTTTGCTTCAGCAGAGATTTCCAATTTATGGCCTTCGGTAATTTCCCGTGTTTCTCTTACCTTTTTGCTTTCAGGTACTATTTTATGCTCATTGTAATATATGCCTTGCCTGTTCAAGTTAACAAAATCAGTTCTGCTGACTTGAAGCAGCTTTTCTTTGAAATCCTCAAAATCCTTAAGCACAAAGGCAAGTCTGCAGGCAAAATGGCCTCTCCCTGTATTGGCGGTGTAGCAAATGTCTGCTAAATCGGTAACTCCTCCCTTAATAATAAATTCAATATATTTATTGACCAGGTCCTTTAAAACAATTTCACTTCTTGCCGAAAGCGCAAGAATATATCCGGATTTATCCTTAACAATAGCAAAACCCTTCTTTTTTGGTCTTTCAGGTGCTTCTTCCAGAACAATATGGCAATTTGTACCGCTGAAACCAAATGAGCTGACTCCTGCTCTTCTGGGTGAAGCACCTGTTTCCCATTTTGTCAGTTGATTATTTATATACACAGGACAGCTGCAGAAATCAATATATGGATTCGGAAGCTCAAAATTAATGGTGGCAGGTAACATTTTGTTTTTTAATGAAAGAACCACTTTAATAATCGAAGCCATACCTGATGCGGCAACAAGATGACCAAAATTGGTCTTTACGGAACCTATGCCGCAAAACTGATTTTTATTGGTATATCTTCTGAACGCATTTGTAAGCCCTTTTATTTCTATAGGATCTCCCAGAATTGTTCCTGTTCCGTGAGCCTCGATATAAGATATGGTTTCAGGATTGATTTTTGCCTCCTCCCACGCACTTATGATAACTGCTTCCTGGGCCTCGGCATTTGGTGCTGTTATACCGTTGGAGGCACCATCATTATTTATTGCACTTCCCTTTATAACAGCATGGATATTATCTCCATCAGCAATGGCTTTGCTTAATTTCTTCAAAAACAGTATTCCTACCCCTTCACCCCAAACAGTACCATTTGCACTTTTATCAAAAGTACGGACATTTGAGTCGGCAGACTCCACCATGTCCATGGAACTCTTTTGTCCCTGGATTGAGGGCAGGTAAGTCAGATGGATACCGCCCGAGATTGCCATATCACAATCCCCCTGCTGCAGCGAGCGGCATGCCATATGGATAGCCGTCAGTCCTGAAGAGCATGCGGTATCTACAACAAGACTCGGGCCGCGCAAATTGAATATATACTGAATTCTTGAGGCCATAATACCTGCCCATGAACCTGTCAGATGCATTTGATCGGGCTCCGAGATATACTGGTACAGCGAACCGGACGTATGATCCCGGCCTGCGAAAACACCCGTTTTTGTACCGGTAATTTTATCCCCGCCGTAACCTGCATCTTCTATTGCTTCCCAGGCTGTCTCAAGAAACAGCCTCTGCAACGGCTCCATAAACTTTGCTTCCCTTGGGGGAATTCTGAAAAAGCCGGCATCAAATTTATCAATCTCCTTCAGATAACCACCTTTTGAGAACTTATCATCCAGGTCGGTATCTTCAGGAATCACCATATCAAGCATAAATTTTGTAAATATCTTATTCTTAAAATATTGAGAGCTTTGATCCCTTCTTTGCCTGGAGGGTTCTTTAATACTGTTAACACCGGATTTAAGATTACTCCAGTATTCATCCGAATTGTCTGCATCCGGAAACTTACATGCCATCCCTATTATTGCAATATCTTCGTGTGCTGTTTCAGGAGCAGTTTTTTCCGTAAGCTCCATCAACATTTTCTTTGCTTCTTCCTGAGTGAGCTTTTTGGATTCAAACTCTTTTAAGATGTAACTCTTTACTGATTCCATTATTTTTTCTCCCCCAATCCTAATAGTTTATCTGCCTCAGCTGCAGTCATTTCACCTCTGGCCATCCTGCCTAAAATTGCATCTATATCAGTTCCGCTGCCGGTCTCATGAACAGTTTCAGGAATATTCTCATACTCATGAACAGTCTCATGGACGGATGTACTTTTTTGTTCAGATTTACTTATAATATAATTTGACATATCGGATATTGTTGGATATGTGAAAATATCCGATATATCTATAACACCTTCAAAATCCTTTTCCAATTCCTTCAACAGCCTTGTAGCCCTGACAGAATCTCCGCCCAGATCATAAAAATTATCACTGACGTCAATCTCTCTTACACCAAGGACATTTCCCCAGGCTTCTGCAAGCTTGCGTTCAATATCTGTTCCGGTTCCATTGCCGGTACCGGACAAAGCCACGCCCTGCCTTGAACTGCCGGATATTTTCAGCTCTTTGCCAGCCGGCTGCTTTTCCTTGATTTTTGCCATGGCTTTGTCAATGTTTTCAGAAACAGCCATGGGCAAGACCCTGGCGGAAGAGGCTATACCATCATAATTTAATTCGGCAGGAATAATTCTGGATACCGGGCTGCCAAGAAGATCCTCCAGTGCCTGGATAGCCGCATAATTTGCAATCCCTCTGAACAAACCGTTATCTGCAACACCAAAATCCGCAGCCATACCGGTTTCTTTCCATTGCGGCCAATTTATGGACAGTGTCCTTCTTCCGGTTTTATTTCTGTAAGCAGCATAGGAATCAAGATATGCGTTGGCGGCAGTATAATCCCCCTGACCTTCGGCACCGAATATTGACGAAATTGATGAAAACAGTACGAAGAAATCAAGCTGATCATTCATAGTCAGCTTATCCAATATCCAGGTACCATATATTTTAGGAGATAAAACACTTTCAAATACCTGAGCCTCTTTTCTGATAAGAAAACCATCTCCGGCTATTCCGGCACAGTGGATTATACCGTCTATCTTTGAGAATCTTTGCCTGATATCCCTCAACACATAATCAATTCTCTCCATATGGGAAATATCCGCACTGTAAACAATAACTTCGGAGCCGGCAGCCTCTATAGCCTTAATACCGGCAATACTTCTGCAAAGTTTTTTGTCTTCAGCTTTCTCCAGTATTTCGTCCCATTTTTCGACATCGGGTAATTTTGAGCGGTTTATCAGACACAGCTTCACTTTGTTTTTCTGTGACAGGTATTTACCAATTTCAAGTCCAATACCGCCAAGTCCGCCGGTTACCAGATAAACACCGTTTTCCCTGATTTTCACTTCATTTCCGGTCAATTCAGCAGTTTCAGCTTCTCTGAACTCTTCAACAAATCTGTTTCCATCCCGATAAGCTGCCAGATAAAAATGCTCATTTGCTTCCGATTCGGAGAGAATATCCTGAGCAGAGGTATTTTCATCAATATCAATACATCTGACTCTGAATTTTGGAGATTCCTCCGAGATTACTCTGCCAAGCCCGAAGAGGGCGGCAGCATTTGGGTTTATACGCTTTTCTCCAAAGGTGACTTCGTTAACCAGATCTGAAATCAGATAAATTTCGGTATTTTCATTTTTCCCGTTGTTCAGCATAGCACGGGTCAAATAGAAAATACTGAGGACTCCCTTGTTAAGTCCGGCTTTCAGGTCATTAATTTCTGCAATTTCCTTATCATAATTCATAGAGGAAAAATGATAAATACGGGAAATTGTACTGCTCTTAACAGCTCTTATCAGCTTGTCATAATCCTCCTGGCTGTTTCCGACCATATATGCCTCATCGCTTATTTTTCTGAAATGGTCTCCAAGCTCAACTTGAATAACTTTCTTATTTAAATCGGCAAGCCTTCCTGAAAGCTCTCCGGAGAATCCGTGCAAATCCTTGAAAATCAGGTTGGTTCCGCTCTCGGAATGGCTTTTTATCTCGCTTATAGCTTTCCTTGTCCAGCCAATTTTATAAATACTGTTGCGGCCTCCTGCCAGCTTTTTGAGCTCGGTCCGGTGAACCTTTTTTATGGTGAAGCCCTCTATTTCCACAAGAACCTTCCCGGCTTCATCCAGGATTGTTACATCGAATGCCGCAGTTTCCGGGTTTTCAACGTCAACAGAACGCTTTCTCAAATAACTGTAGATGACCGCCGGAGTTGTCCCCCAAATTTTGATTTTCTTGAAGGAAAGCGGCAGATACAGTCCGTTTCCTATGCTGTGATTTGCCATGTTAACAGCGCTGTCCATCAAAGCAGGATGTAACAAATAATCCTTCAGATCATCAGCATATACTTCAGGTAATTCCAGACAGGCAAGAGCTTCATTTACTCCCATATATATTTTCTTCATGTTCTTAAATCTTGGCCCGCCATCAACTCCATCGGTCTCTATATTCCTGTAATCGATTATTTTAACTTCTCCCAGGGTTTTAATAATGTCTGACAGGGCATATTCAGACGGCTGATTATTTTCGATGTTTTTACAAATTACTCCTTCAGCGTGTTTTATCCAGTTTTCTGATCCAGCTTCTCTGCTTATAACCTCAAATTCAATGAAATCAACTTTATTTCTAACAATAGTCTGAACTCTTCTATGTTCATCTCCATTTACAATGAGGGGGGATAGAAACAGAACATTTTTAAGCTCAATGGCTGCACCCCGGTAATACTGATTGCCGATTTCCCTTGCCAGCTCCAGATAAGTGGTACCCGGAACAACACAACTGCCGGCTACACGGTGTTCCTTCAGTACCCAATGCTTGTCCGCACTGTATACAGTCTCATAAATGTCGGCATCCATTGATTCAATAATGCGGCTTTCAAGCAGTGGATGCAGTATTTCCTTTTTCTCAGTTAAAGGAGCTTGCTTTGCTAAATGAGACTGCTTCGGTCCTGGTTCAGATACCCAGCATCTCTTGCGTTCAAACGGATATACAGGCAGAAGGACCTTTTTTCTGCAACCGCCTTTATATAGCTCCTCCCAGCAAACCTGACCTCCATGCACGTAAATACTGCATATTTTGTTCAGACCAGCCTTACTTCTTTCAGACTGAAGCTCTTTTATGCATGAAGCCGCAGCCTGTGTAAGTTCCCTGATATCCTTCGATGTTACATCCAAATCAGTTTTTTTCTGTTCAGCTGAAGTAACAATTTTATGCCTTCCGAAAAACACATCCTTTGCCGGATTATTATCAAGGCCGTTACTGATCAGCTCATTCAGCCTTTCCTGTAATTCAGGCTTACTGCTGATAATCAATGCAAGTCTGTAATTGTAATGCCCCCTGCAGGTATCCGCTGTATGGCAGATATCCTCCAGGTCTGCCTGTATCCCGGTTTCAGAGTTTAAGAAACTTTGGTGGTTTTTAACCAAATCCATTAACGCATTTTCACTCTTTGCAGATAATGCTATTACCTGTTGCCTGTTTTCTCCTTTGCTTTGCTTACCTTCCAAAGGTCTGCTTTCTTCGATAAATTCCTCTAAAATCAGATGGCAGTTGGTACCGCTCAAACCAAAGGAGCTTATGCCGCAGCGCATGGGATATGCTCCTTCCTGCCACTTGACAAGCCTGTCATTCACATATACGGGTGAGCCTGTAAAATCTATTTTCCTGTTAGGCTTTTTAAAATGCAGCGTGGGAGGAATTTCTCTGTGTTCAATTGCCATTACGGCCTTAGCCAGGCCCAGAATTCCTGCGGCATGGTCGGGATGTCCCATATTTGATTTAACCGACCCGATTGCACAGAATTGCTTCCTTCTGGTATATTTTTCAAAGGCCATGCTTATTCCCTCAATTTCAATGGGATCACCGAGCTTTGTACCTGTTCCGTGAGCCTCCATAAAGGAGATTGTTTCAGGATTGATGCCGGCATCCTTCCAGGCTCTGATAATAACGTCCTCCTGAGCCGCTGAGTTGGGTGCGGTTATACCGACGGAAGCTCCATCCTGATTTACCGCACTTCCCTTTATAATTGCATGAATATGGTCATTGTCTTCCAAAGCCTTTTTCAGCGGCTTAAGCACAACAACTGCCGCGCCCTCGCCAAAGCCTGTACCGTCCGAGGTGTCGTCAAAAGTCTTGGCCCTGCCTTCCGAGGCTTCTATTCCCAGGCCTTCCTCCAGTCCCTTTACAGGTAAAAGGTTAACTTTTATACCTCCTGCTATGGCAAGCTCACATTCGCCGTTCCTGATCCCCTGGCATGCCAGGTGTACGGCTACAAGCGCTGATGAGCATGCCGTATCCACAGTGATACTGGGACCTTTCAGGTCTAAAATGTAGGATATCCTGCTTGCTATTATGGACTTTATATTACCGGGCAGTGCAAGATCGGTAGCTGTGGGTTCGCATTCCCTGATAAGGTTCGCGTAGCTTTCTCCAAAATCCGAGCTGAAACCTACATATATGCCTGTTCGTGAACCCGTAAGCTTGTCCCATCCATAGCCAGCCGCTTCAACGGCCTTCCAGGTCTCCTCGAGAAATATTCTCTGGTTTGGGTCCATCAAAGCAGCCTCTTTGGGTGAAAGCCTGAAAAATCCATAGTCAAATTTGTCCACTTCATCAAAATAAGCACCCTCATAATATTGAATTTCTTCAGGACCAAGCCCTCTGCCTGTTAAAATCCGGTCCACATCCGCCCTGCGGTATTCCGGGAATTCTTTGACACAATCCCGTCCCTGTCTAAGGTTTTTCCAGAACTCATCAACCGTTGCAGCAGAGGGGAATCTCCCTGTAATACCAATAATGGCAATGTCCCTTTTGGAAATACTGTTTATTTTTTCTTCCTTGTTCTCTTTTATGTCAGATAATCTGACAGCTTTTAAATCCAGACTTTTATTTGCCATTTAACAACCTCCCTTGTACAGCGCAGCTGTTTCTTGAATTCAGGCCTCAAGTTCAAAATCCTGGAATAACTCAAAGGTTCCGGTTTCTTCTAAAATTTGAGTAAATCTCTCAGCTTGCTCCTCGGAAGGTGTTTTCTTTGTCCTGAATACAGATCTGAGCATTTCCAAAGCGTCTTCCATTTGCTCCTTTGAAGGCTGCTTTTTTTGTTTCTCCAGCTCTTCCTGCAGTCTTTGAATTCTCTTATACGGCTCAATAACACCTTTTTGATATTCATCATTATCCCAGTTATAATTTCGGGTGCACACAGCTGTTGCAAGACATCTGGTGACCACCGTAGGTAAGTTGGGATTATAGCTGCCTGCACATTCTGCGCTTTCTGAGTTTTCTGAAAACCCGCCCTTCAAAAGTTCCAAATCTTCTTCAATATCAAAAGAGTAGGTTTTGATATCAGGGACATTTTTCTTCATCAGATTTTTTAATACATTTTTGGGACCAAGCTCCACAGCTGTGCTTATACCATTTTGCTTCAGGAATATCATTGATTCGGTCCACCTTACCGGGCTTACGATCTGTGCCGCTAAATTTTCAATAACAGAGGTGTGTCCGGCATAAGGCTGTGCAGTAACATTTGACAAAACCGGGTATTTAAATTCCTTATAGGTATATTTATGAAGTTCTGCCCTCAGCCTGTCTGCAGCCGGCTGCATAAGCAGGCTGTGAAAGGGTGCACTCACTTTTAACGGTATGATATTCGCTCCCAGCTTCCTTAATTTTTCACCGGCAGCATTTACTGCCGAAGTGTGCCCCGATATCACTACCTGGTCAGGTGAATTGTAATTTGAAACTACGACAACTTCGTTGCCTCCGGCATATGTACTGCATTCCTTTTCGATCAATTCCCAGTCAATCCCGCTGACAGCTGCCATTGCACCAATTCCCTGCGGAACGGCCTCCTGCATGAACCTTCCTCTTTCACGCACAATTTTTACGGCATCGGAAAAATCCATGCCTCCTGCACAGACCACCGCTGAAATCTCCCCAAGACTGTGTCCTGCCAGACAGGAGGGCTCTATCCTATATTCCTCCATAAAAACTCTGAAAGCAGCTACACTTGCAGTTAACAGGGCAGGCTGTGTATTTTCCGTTTTTGTCAATTCTTCAATTGAGCCTTCAAAGCAAAGTTTGCTCAAATTAAATTCCAGTGCGTTATCGGCTTCCTCAAAGGTTCTGGCTGCAGAAGTATAAATATCACAAAGTTTTTTTCCCATCCCGACATATTGAGCTCCCTGTCCGGGAAATAAAAATGCAGTTTTCTTCATTTAAATCATCCTTTCAATAAGTATTTTGATTAGATTAATATAATTTGAAAGCAGTTCCTCCACCTTTTCTTTTCTAAGCCTTTTCGAATTATAATCACAGGTTATGGAAATAACCTCTCTTTTGTCATCAATCTTCATTATGATGTCGTAATTCTCCAGAAACTCTGCTTTCTCAACAGCCTGGTTTGTGAGCATGGCCATAATGGAATTGTCGGTTTTATTAAGCTGCATGGAGCCTGCCAGCTTTATGGGATATGTATCTGCCTCGGACGCATTTATCCGTTTTACCGAAACTGTCTTAAAAAGTTCACCAAAATCTGAAATACTCTCCATATTAATACTGAGCGGATATACAAGTTCATTGCCGTTAATCATCGTTTGAACCGTTACCTGCTGCTGTCCGATGGTCTCAGACAACAGATATATGTAAATTGCCAGCAGTGCATCAATTTCTTCTATTCCAATATCGGAAGCAACTTCCTGAAGATTGTTCCATACCTCATCACAAATACCGGCCTTAAGGGCAATTTCCTCGTTTTCCTCATCCCCGTTTATAAAGAAATCAAGCGGCAGGGGCAACAAAGGCACAGTTACGCTAATATCTTCTGTACCGGTATCTGCAACTTCTCCTTCAATATAAGCGGCCAAACCTGATATGGTGGGGTATGAGAAAAGTTTGGCAATAGTCAGCTTTCCCGGATAAATTTTCTCTATTGCCTCATGCATTCTTACCAGTCTCAGAGAATTTCCTCCAATTTCAAAAAAGTTGTCGCTTACCCCAAGCCTGTCACAGTTTAATACCTCTTTCCAGATAGTAATGAGATTTTCCTCAATTTCAGAATAACTTTCCTGCTGATTATTATTTATCTTCAGATCACTTAAGGCAATTCCGGGGTTTTTTATTACC
>JAEVZU010000227.1 GCA_023392075.1 Bacillota bacterium
GGTTCGGTAGTTTTTATTTCAGGGAATATGCCCATGAGAACCGAAATAACTCCTCTGTTGATCAGAACAAAGCTTGAACAGTATGATTATGCGGGAGGAACAGCCGTTGCCGCCATTATGCTCATTATCTCATTCCTGATGCTTCTGGTTATAAATCTTTTTCAATGGTGGGCAAGCAACAGGCACAAGACGTGACATATATGCATGAAGGATTAAGCTACTAATATTATTTTTTATATGGAGGTCGTATGTCAGGCAGTATTCCTATAAATTTACAAACTTCAAATGAAACCGGGAAGGAGAAAAAAGCTTCCGGAGATTCCAAGGTTGTTCAGATAGTGCTGACAGCAATAGCGTTATTATTTTTCACCGTCATGCTGCTGGTGCCTCTCATATCGGTTTTTGTAAAAGCCTTTGAACAAGGGGCGGAAGTTTACATTGCCGCAATAAGTGATCCAATTGCGTTAGCGGCTATAAAGCTTACCTTGCTTACAATTGCAATTGTTGTGCCGATAAATACGGTATTTGGCGTAATAGCAGCATGGGCTGTTGCAAAGTTTAAGTTCAAGGGCAAAAACCTGCTGATAACCGTAATAGACCTTCCCTTTGCCATATCACCGGTTGTTGCAGGTTTAATATTCGTATTGCTGTTCAGTACCAGTCATGGTGTTCTGGCCAACCTCCTGAATGAACTTGGCTTAAAGATAATTTTTGCACCTCCGGGTATCATTATTGCAACACTATTCGTTACTCTGCCTTTTGTTGCCAGAGAGCTGATACCCCTTATGGAGTCCCAGGGAACAGCCGAGGAGGAAGCGGCACTGACACTGGGAGCCAGCGGCTTTAAAACCTTTTGGCTCATAACTCTGCCAAATATCAAGTGGGCGCTGCTATACGGTGTAATGCTGACTGCTGCAAGAGCCGCAGGCGAATTCGGGGCTGTTTCTGTTGTTTCAGGCCACATCAGAGGCTTGACCAATACAGTACCTCTTCACGTTGAAATCCTGTATAACGAGTATAAATTTTCAGCAGCTTTTGCAGTGGCATCACTTTTGACTGTTATAGCCATAATCAATTTGATTATTAAGAACATTTCAGATTGGAAGATCAAACAGCAGTTTAAATAATTTATGGCCGCGCGACATATTCAAAGTATGGCCAATTAACCTCCTTTATTCGCCACGTTGCGATAAAGGATAATTACTTACATAACAATTTTGTTGCCACAAATGTGGCTCACGGAGGTTAATATGAGTATTGAAATTTCCAATATTACAAAGTCTTTTGATTCCTTTAAAGCACTCAATAGTATTGATCTCAAAATCAACACCGGTGAACTTGTAGCTTTGCTGGGACCGTCAGGCTCGGGAAAAACAACACTGCTCAGAATAATTGCCGGTCTGGAAACCTCGGATCAGGGCAGTATCATATTTGACGGTGAGGATAATACCTGTAAAAGTACCCAGGACAGAAAAGTCGGTTTTGTATTCCAGCATTATGCGTTATTCAAGCACATGACGGTTTTTGAAAATATTGCCTTCGGCTTGAAGGTCAGACCTTCTAAACTGAGGCCAGGCAAGGAAGCTATTGAAAAGAAAGTTCATGAATTGCTGACACTTGTAAAAATGGAGGAGCTGGCAAAGCGTTACCCTGCTCAGCTTTCAGGAGGACAGAGACAGAGAATTGCACTGGCAAGGGCCTTGGCTGTTGAACCAAAGGTATTGCTGCTGGATGAACCCTTTGGGGCTCTTGATGCAAAGGTGAGAAAAGATCTCAGAAGGTGGCTCAGAAAACTGCATGATGAATATCCCATCACAAGTGTTTTTGTCACCCATGATCAGGAGGAAGCACTTGATGTGGCCGACAGGATCGTCATTTTGAATCAAGGCAAAATTGAACAGATCGGGACTCCCGAGGAAGTGTATGATAATCCTGCAAATCCTTTTGTTTACAATTTCCTGGGTAACGTTAACCTGTTCCACGGCAGAGTGCACAATGGAAAAATTGAGCTGGGCTCCATAAAGCTTGATGCACCGGAGCATACCGAAACTGCAGACGGAAATGTTATAAGCTACATACGTCCCCATGATATCGAGATAAGCCTTGAAGCCGGAGAAAACGGGTTTATTTCCGCAAATATAATTTTCATAAGGGCTGTGGGTCCAATCGTCAATCTTGAAATGAAGAGAAGCGATACAGGAGAATATATAGAGGCCGAAATCAGCAAGGAAATCTATAAAAAGCTTAAGCTGAAGGAAAAGCAGACAGTCTATGTCAAGCCTAAAGATTTTAGAGTATTTATACCTGAGGACTATATTATCTGAGACGTTTTTATGTATACTTTTGACTAATTTGGTAATAAGTTGGAGAAAAGGTTGAAAGAAATTGCTGAAACAGGTATAGGCTGTATTGAGTCCATGCAATTTCTTTATTGATAATTTTGTGTAAAGTGGGTGCATGGATATATTATGAGCAGAAGCAATATTTTCAGCGGATTAACTTTGGAATCCAAAAAAATCTTAAGTCTGATTTTGCATGACCAGGCTTTAACAAAAAGTGCTCTGTCGGAACTTTCAGGTTTAAAGCTGACCAGTCTCAGCAGAATGATGCAGCCCCTGGAGGAGTTAAACCTCATAGCCGGATCCGAGATCGGCGAATCCACCGGAGGAAGGAAACCTGTTTTATATGACATAGATTCCAGAAAATATTATGTTATAGGCATTGACATATCAAGAACCTATACACAGGTTGTATTGATCAACCTGAAGATGCAGCCCGTAAAAAGGTATAGATTTGAAATGAACAGCCAGTCTACGCCTAAGTCAACGTTAAGTATTATTTTGAGCTGGATCAGGGAGGTTCAGGAAAAAATCGCCAGGCAAAGCGGCAGTATTATCGGAATGGGTATCGGCACTGTAGGTCCGTTGGACAGAAACAGCGGTGTTGTATTAAATCCTGAAAATTTTGAAGCTCCGGGCTGGGAGAATATCCACCTCAAATCCATTTTTGAAAAACGGCTTGAAATTCCGGTGGTAATTGACAATGGTGCAAATGCCGCAGTATTGGCAGAAACCTGCTTTGGAATAGGCAAGGGTATTAAAAATGTCATATATATTAATTGCGGAGTCGGTATCAGAACCGGATTGATCTCCTCGGGAGTTTTTGTCAGAAATATAAATGACTCTGAAGATGCCTTTGCACATATGATTATTGATCTCAACGGTGAAAAATGTTCCTGCGGCAACAGGGGGTGTATAGAAACATATTCCTCGATTTATTCAATTGCTGAAAGATTCAGGGAATTGAATAAAGGCACTGCTGACGAGCTGCAGGATAAATTTTCATATGTCGACATCTGTAAGGCAGCTGAAAGTAATGACAGCTCCGCCCGGAAGGTTATTATTGAAGGAGCTGAAATAATGGGAGTCGGGCTGGCAAATCTGATTAAACTGCTCAATCCCGGGATAGTTATTTTAAGCGGGCCGCTGATAAAACACTCCAGGCTTTTTTATGAAAAATGTACCGAAACCGCATTGGATAAAATCAGGACTCATGGACCGGGAAAGCTGTTTTTCAGCAAGGGGGGTTATTTTAATGAAAATGCAATCTCTGTGGGAGCTGCTGCCCTGGTACTGGAATACCTGTTGGAAAATAAAAAGTTATTGTAAAGCAAGAAAAATTTTCTATTGAACTAATGCGTTATAAATTAATGAAAACGGAAGGGGTTAAAATATGGAACAATTGGATCTTAAAGCACTGAACGGCAAATATACCAAACCTGAAGAGGTTATCAGGTATGCAGTAGAAAACCTTGGTGTTGCAAAAACAGCATTGGCATCAAGTCTTTCCATAGAAGATCAGGTACTGACACATATGCTTTTGCAGATTGATCCCGGGGCGAGGATTTTTGTAATTGATACCGGAAGACATTTTCAAAATACCTATGATCTGATGGAGCAGACCATGCTAAGGTATAAGTTCAATTATGAAGTTTATGCTCCTGAAAGTAAGGACGTTGAGGAATTGGTATCCAGGCTGGGACCAAATTTCTTTTATGAAAGTGTGGAGCTTAGAAAAAAATGCTGTGAAATAAGGAAGGTAAAACCTCTGAAGAGAGTTCTGAGCACCGTTGACGGCTGGATCTGCGGTTTGAGGCGAGAACAGTCGCCCACCAGGCAGGATATGGAGATCTTTGAATGGGATAACGGTAATTCCATATATAAGATCAATCCTATAGTGCACTGGAGTGAAGAGGAGGTTTGGGCATACATAAAAGCAAATAACATTCCATATAGCCATCTGTACAGCACAGGTTTCCGCAGCATAGGATGCCAGCCCTGTACAAGAGCGGTACAACCGGGACAGGATGTGCGCAGCGGCAGGTGGTGGTGGGAAGATCCGGACAAGAAGGAATGCGGTCTGCATTTGGGCAGTCATGTTCCCGCCTGATAGGCCGCTGTGCGGCTCAAAGCCATAAATATAAAATTGCGGAGGTTAAGCTATGAATCATTTGGATAAATTGGAAGCACAGAGTGTTCACATACTCAGAGAAGCTTACAGGGAATTTAAAAACATCTGTATG
>JAEVZU010000229.1 GCA_023392075.1 Bacillota bacterium
CCTGCGTGTACATCCAGACACGGAATAATTCTCTTTGTCAGCATATTAACCTCCATGAGCCACATTTGTGGCCACAAAATGCTATGTTAAGTAATTATCCTTTATCGCAATGTGGCGAATAAAGGAGGTTAATTGGCCATGTGCGCTTTCAAAGTATTGGCAAATACTTTGAATATTTCGCACGGCCATAAATTCACAGGTTGGTTTGGAAGACGAGCGCCAGCGAAGTCTTTCAAGCTAACCTCCATGAGCCACATTTGTGACCACAAAATTTGTTATGTAAGTAATTATCCTTTCCGATTTAAGTCAGCTGCTCCACCCGCTCCTTTATTGCAGCAAAATCCACATCAGTATTGAGACATGGACCATTGGGCTGTTTATTGGTAACCCCTATAACCGGAATTCCTTTAACGTCCAGTATTCCGCTCATCAGATCCCTTTCGCAGGCAACGGAGATAATCAGTTTTGGATTGTTTTGTTTGATTATTTTCCTTGCAACAGTTCCACCTGTTGCTATATATAACCCGATATTTTTTTCGGCGGCAAAGTCCAGCAGTTCACCAATTTTACACCTTCCGCACCTTTGACAGGCTTCAGGGTTATTTGTCACCTTTAAGCCGCATTCACTGTTTTGAAGGCAGTGAGGCAGCAGAAGCATAACTTCCTCTGACCTGTATTTCTTATTATCAGATTCCACAATTATATTATTCAATTCTATATATAATAATCTTATGCTCTTTTTTAACTGTTGGTTTGCCCTGGCAAATAAAAGTGCCAGCGGCAGTATTATCTGCATGCCGGCCCTTGCTATCATCAACATGGCCGGAGCTGCTTTTTTGTTTCTATAGGTAAAAATAATTGCCAGACTCATAAATAATAACAAAAGCAAACTCAGGCCCATAACCGCTATAATTGAAATTAAAATAATATTATAGGCCTTGAGGGTAGCATAGGCATAAGCAACACTGAAGACTGCCAGCAGTGAACTGAAAATTATAAAAATTATTATTAATGTTCTTACAAATACTTTTATATTATTTTCCAAGTGTTTCACCTGTATTAATCTGATGGCCCCTAATGTAATCCCGTACGCTCATCCTTTTTGAAGAATCAAATTGAACCTCCCTGATCAACAGGTTTTCATCAGAGCATTTAACTAAAATACCTTCATCATCCACTTTAAGTATTTCTCCGTTGGGACGGCTGCTATCTGAGGCTTGCGGTACCAACGAGGTTTTCCATACTCTCATTCTGCTGCCTTCAATAAAGGTATAGGCTCCTGGCCAGGGATCTGTTCCTCTGACCAGATTGTGTATCTCCCGGGCCGTTTTGTTCCAGTCAATCAGCCCCAGCTCCTTGCTCATCATCGGAGCATATGTGGAGGCGGCGTCCTCCTGGGGTATTCTTTCAAGTGTTCCCTTCTTAAGTTCAAGCAAAGTTTCCTTTAAAACCTCTGCTCCAAGTACAGCCATCTTATCATGCAGTTCTCCTACATTCATATCCGGCCCGATGGCGAGCTCTTTTCTTAAAAGCATATCTCCGGTATCAAGCCCCACATCGGTAAACATGATGGTAATACCGGTTTTGCTCTCTCCGTTTATGACTGCCCAATTAATGGGAGCGGCACCTCTGTAAGCCGGTAAAAGTGAACCATGAACATTTATACAGCCAAGCACAGGCACGTCAAGCAGATCTTTTGACAGAATTTTTCCGTAGGCGGCAGTTATGAGCAAATCAGGTTTCAGAGCCCTGATCTGCTCTATGAAATCCTGGGTTTTAATCTTTTCGGGCTGTAAAACCTCTATACCGTGTTTTAAAGCAAATTCCTTTACCGGAGGTGCCGACATCCTGTTGCCCCTGCCTTTTGGCTTATCAGGCTGCGTCACTGCTGCTGCAACGTCGTAACCTTCATTTATCAGCATTTCAAGACTTGGTACTGCAAAATCAGGAGTACCCATAAAAACTATCCTCAACTGAAAAACCTCCCTTATTTCTGCATTTTTTCAATTTCTTCAGCGGTGAACATCTTATGAGCCTTATCCTTGTACAAAATTCCGTCCAGGTGATCAAGCTCATGACAGATAGCTCTTGCAAAAAGCTCTTCGGTTTCAAGAATCACGGGCTCACCGTTTCTGTCTGTATAACTTAATTTTACATGCATGGGACGCACTACTTCACCGGAGGTTCCCGGTATGCTCAGGCAGCCCTCTATTCCATCCTGTTCTCCGCTTTGTTCCAGGATTTCGGGATTTATCATTTCAAATAAACCGTTGCCTATGTCGATGACTACAATACGTTTGAGTATACCGACCTGAGGAGCTGCAAGCCCAACTCCGTCAGCTTTATACATTGTATCTGCCATATCGTCCAGCAAGGTTTCTATTTTCTTATCTATTATTTCAACCGGTCTGCTCTTTTTTCTGAGGACCTCGTCACCGTCTTTTCTTATTTCCCTGTACGCCATATTAACCTCCATGAGCCGCAATATCGGCCAAAATATAATGAAATTTTTTCTCTCCTCTACCGCTATAAGGCGAATAAAGGAGGTTAATTTTTATTATCAAGCCGGAAATTTTCCGCCTTTTTTCAATATAATATGTTTATACCCAACGTTTTACATAATTATAGCATATTATAGGGATTTATATCTATGCTCATAGCTATGTCCTCATCCTTGATTTTTTTCCAGACCTTATCCGACATTACCGTCAACCGGTCAATCAGGTTCTCCTGATCTGCTGCCTTTATTACCATTCTCCAGCGGTATTTTCCGGCAATCTTGGGTATTGGGCATCTTGACGGTCCGAGTACAACAAAATCGGCCGATGTATCTTCAGATAACTCAGGCTTCATATCCCTGGCTGTTTCAAAGACCCTTCTGTCTTTTCTGCCGCTGAAAGTAACCACTGCTATATTATTAAAAGGAGGATACCCGAGCCTTTCCCTGATTAAAATCTCCTGATTGTAGAAACCTGTAAAATCCTGACGACAGGCTGCCAGTATACTATATTCATCAGTATTATAGGTTTGTACAATTACCCTTCCCGCTTTTTCTCCTCTTCCCGCTCTGCCTGCCACCTGTGTCAGCAGCTGAAAGGTTCTCTCATTGGCTCTGAAATCACCTGTATTCAGCATACTGTCGGCTGCCAGAACTCCCACCAGTGTCACATTTGGAAAATCGTGCCCCTTGGCTATCATTTGTGTTCCGACCATTATATTTATATTTTCATTTTTAAACCGGTTTAATATTTCTTCATGGGCATTCTTATAGCCGATGGTATCTATATCCATTCTGATAACCGAACTCCCGGGAAGTCTGTTCTTTATTTCTTCCTCGATTTTTTGGGTTCCGACTCCAAAATGCCTTATATTCTTGCTCTCACAAGAGGGGCACTGAGCCGGATTCTTCACGGTGAAACCGCAGTAATGGCAGATCAAACGGTCGCTTTTTGCATGAAAGGTCAATGCAATATTACATTCGGGACATTTCATAGTATACCCACAATCACGGCATATTACAAAAGTTGAAAAGCCTCTTCTGTTAAGGAATAATATACTTTGCTGCTCGTTCGCAGCGTTCTTTTTCAATTCCTCCTGAAGCAGGAAGCTGAAAGGTGTTTTATTGCCGTTTTCCAGCTCCAGGCGCATATCAACCATTTCAACCTTCGGAAGCTCTGATGTATTGGGCCTGTTTTTCATTTCAACAAGGTCAATAACACCCTTTTTTGCCCGGTAATATGTATCTATTGACGGTGTAGCCGAGCCGTAAACCAGCAGGGCATTATTTATATGACATCTCTTCCGGGCTACTTCCTTGGCATTGTATCTCGGCATTGATTCAGACTTGTAGGAGCCCTCATGTTCCTCATCAATAATAATAAGCCCCATATCGGTTACAGGTGCAAAAACTGCCGAGCGGGCACCCACAACAACGTCTACCTTTCCTTCACTTATCAGTCTCCATTGATCGAACCTTTCTCCCAGGGAAAGCCTGCTGTGCATCACTGCAACCCGTTTCCCGAACCTGGAAACAAACCTTTCAACCATCTGCGGCGTGAGAGAAATTTCAGGCACCAGAAGAATTGCTCTTTTTCCCATATCAAAGCAGTGTGAAATAAGTTGAAGATAAACCTCCGTTTTTCCGCTCCCTGTTATTCCATGTATAAGGCTTTCCTGAAAAATTCCGTTATCCAGCTGGCCTATGAGCTTTTCCAGTGCTGCGGCCTGTTCGGTTGTAGGAGTCAGGTGTTCGGTCTTTTCATAGTTCCTGTCCTTTATGGGATTTCTTTGAAGCTCTATGGTTTTATAACATATGTAGCCATATTTACTGAGTGTGTCCAGAACAGAGGAAGTCACTCCTGCAAACCTCTGAATGTCGGCTACCGAAACCAGTTCATTATCCAGTAATATTTCCAGTACTCTTATATGCTGAATTCTCTTGACGGCATTATTCTCCAGCTCTTCAATTATTTCTTCACGGGTCCTGGCAAGGCTGACGCCCTTGACTGATTTCGCATTGACCTTCTGCTGATAGCATTCCTCCACGGTAACCGCACCGCACTCGCACAATTTCCGGATGTTGCCTTTGAAACCCTTTATTTCACACATGCCCCGCAGTTCTTCATACTCGCACTCCCCGCCGACACAGTTCAAATTTTCAACTATCCTGTTCAAATCCTCTTTTTTAAAAGCCTTGAACGCTTTATCCGTCAATTTAACCGTTTTGACGGTTTTTACGTTGATTCCGGGGGGAAGCATGCATTTGATAACATCCGAATATGTACAGATATATTGCCGTTTCATCCATTCCAGCAGTTCAATGTTGTCTCCCTTAATAAGCGGATAGGGTTCAATGACCTGTTTAATGGCTTTATACTCGATATTTTTCTCATTACTTCTGAGGGAATCGGTATCAGCAGGCTTTATCTCAAGGACAAAGCCTTCCTTGACCATGCTGCCG
The DNA here is from genome assembly GCA_023392075.1 of Bacillota bacterium. Lineage (GTDB taxonomy): Bacteria > Bacillota > Clostridia > Acetivibrionales > DSM-1351 > Ruminiclostridium. The sequence continues at coordinate 4,961 of JAEVZU010000229.1, forward strand.
CCCCCAAAGGGTACCAGCACCCTGCAGCCCGTACATATTTTCCCGGCAAGGCTATCGGGTACTATATATGTATACTTCCTGTCATATGCTCTTGTAGTATTTATTAAAACTATTGAGGCAGTCAATACAGTCATTTTTTTCACTCCGAAATATTTTCAAGTCATATCCATGTTTAATCGTGTTTAATTATATCAGATTTTCATTTTATTACGCACAAGTTCAACAGAAATTTTTCGGCTGCAGAAAAATTTTCTTTCCTTAAGCGCGTTTCAATAAAGTTGGGGACACCTATCGCCTCATTTATATATCAAATTAAACAAGCCTCAATACCCTCTATATATATTCGATAAAGTTAAGTTTTTTTAGTGCTTTCATTATAAAATTACTGCAAATGCCTGTAAAGCTCCCCGTCAGAATTCCTGAAACCAGAAGCACGGGCAGATATGCAGCAACTGATAAATCACTCATTATAAAGCATGCAGCCGCCATCTGTCCCATATTATGAGCAATTGCTCCCGCAATGCCGATTCCTGCAAAGCTGAAGTATTTACGTGTGTACTTCAGCATGATCCACATAACTGCCGTACTGAGTATTCCCCCGCAAATACTGAACACAAATGCTGTTGGGCCGCCTATAAACAACGAGGTCATAACGCATCCTATAAAAATAATCAGTATGGTGTCAGCAAGACTAAAGAATACCAGGCTGACCATGGCAAGGATATTTGCAAGGCCGGGCTTGATACCCGGAACGCCGTCCAGGCCAGGCAGTTGTGTCTCTATAACAGACAGTACGATAGCCAGAACCGCAAATAAGGATAGATAAATTATTTTCTTTATATCAGTGTTTCCTTTTAAATATCTCATGGTGTTATACCATCCAGTGTTCTGTCATTATTCCGAACTATTTTAATCAGAGTTCTGTTTGGAAGACAAACGGCTATTTGTCCGGGCTTGCTTATCCACCCTGCTTTTACGCAAAGCCTGTCCGGACAGTCTGCCGACATGAAACAGATTTTTTTCTGATCGGCAACAATAAATTCATCATATTGCCCGGGAACTTTTATGACTTCTCTTTCTTTCAGCTTTGTCAGGTTTACACTTCTTATAACTTCATCATCTTTCTTTATAATTGCATAAACATCCTCCTTACCGGGATTATTTGCATTATTCCAGATTGCCAGGCTGTCGGAATTGTTCCCGCTGCCTAGGATGACTGACAGTGATATTCCAAATACAATTAACAGAACCAATATAACATCAGCCTTTTTCAACATAGGTCTATTCACCGCTTTCCTTTTTGAAATAATCCTGTTTACTCATATACCTGTGATTTTGTTTGAATACTATTCCACTAATTAATACATCCTATATATAAGTTGGTTACATTGAATAATTTTTCCCTTGAATTACTATTTTTATAACTTTACCGGAAATTCAGAAAGGCTGATGGTGACTCTTATGTCGAGAAATATCATTATAGTCGGTGCAGGCTATGCGGGCATTGAAACAGCACTGTACCTGCAAAAGAAAAAAAAGAAAGATGATGATATAAAAATAACCATAATAGATAAAAATTCATACCACACTTTACTGACCGAACTTCACGAGGTGGCAGGAAACAGGATAGCCGAAGACGGTGTCATAGTTCCGTTAAGAGACATTTTTCATTACACCGGTGTTTATACAGTAAAGGATGAAATAACTGGTTTTGACTTCAAAAACAACACTGTAAGCTCCAGGGACAGGCAATACAAATATGACTATCTGGTTTTGGCCTTTGGCAGTGAACCAAACTATTACGGTATTCCCGGTATGAAGGAAAACTGTTTTCCTCTTTGGTCCTATAAGGATGCTATTGCAGTAAGAGAACAGATTTATGACTGCTTTATAAGAGCCGGACAGGAGGAGGACAAAAGTAAAAGAAGCGCTCTCCTGACTTTCGTTGTGGGAGGCGGAGGTTTTACAGGAGTGGAAATGGTTGGAGAGCTTGGTATGTGGATCATAAAGCTCTGTATCCAGTTTCACCTTGACCGCAATGAAGTTCAGTTATATTTAATAGAAGCCTTACCTAAGATTTTGAATATTCTTAAGGATAAAAACATAGACGCATCCATGGAATATCTTACAAACAAACTGAAGGTCAATGTTTTGACGGAAGGCGCCATAACAAAGCTGGAACCCGACAGGGTGGAACTCAAGGACGGAAGAATAATCAATACGCGTACTCTTATTTGGACAGCCGGAATTAAAGCCTCTTCGCTGACTGACAGTGTTGACCTTGAAAAGAACCGGGCCTCCAGGATAGTAGTTGATGAGTTCACAAAAACCACCTTGAGAAATGTTTACGCCATAGGTGACGTCAGCGCTTTTACCTATGAGGATAAAGTACTCCCTCCTTTGGTGGAATCGGCAGTACAAACCGGAAAAAATGCCGGCAGAAATATTCTGGCAGACATAAGAAACAAGGACAAAACCAGACTGGAGCCTAAACTCCACGGGGTAATGGTGTCCATAGGAAGTAATTTTGCCGTCAGCGAAATAATGGGAAAAATATTTCCCATATGGCTTTCAATAGTTATGAAGTATATGGTAAATATACATTATTTATTTGGCATCGGCGGCTTTGAGCTTGTATTCAAATATCTTAACCATGAACTGTTGCATAAAAGGCACAGGCTTAATTTTCTAGAATATCACTATACCTTTAAGACACTTGCTTTCTGGCTCGTACCTTTACGCCTGTTTCTCGGGTATACCTGGTTCATGGAGGGTTACAATAAAATAAATGAAGGCTGGCTGACAAAACCCATGCTGGCCGGTCTGCCTGTCGACGCCGCCAGCAGTGCCTCCGTGACAGAATCAGGAGAAAAGGTATTCAGTATAATATCTTCCCATACCCCGGGCTGGTATGCCTGGATAGCAAACAACTTCGTAATACCCAATGCGCTGCTTTTTCAAATAATGATTGTATTGGCTGAAATAGGTCTAGGACTTGCATTTTTCTCCGGAACCTTCACTTTCCTTGCAGCGCTGGCAGCATTGGCTTTGAATATTAACTTCCTGCTTTCAACGGGTTTATATGAAACCAGCTGGTGGTTAATACCTGCTGAAATAGCCATGCTGGCAGGAGCCGGAAGAGCTTTCGGTCTTGATGCCCACCTGATGCCTTTTCTCATGAAAGGCTGGAGATATCTTGTCAGAAGGAGCTCATAACAATCAAACACCTCAGCCGGCATTCCGGCTGAGGTGTTATTTTATGTACAGCTCTTCAATTTAAATAATACTACGGTTCATTAGGTTCATTTGATTCCTGGGTATCAATTACTTCTTCCTTGTTATGAACCTCTTCGGATATTTCCATTTTTGAAACAGATACTTCATAGGCAGTCTTGGAAACGGTTTCTCCGTTTTCAAGCTTCTTTTGGTATTCTCTGCTCTGAATTCTTCCCCAAATCTTGATATTGTCCCCGATAGTGAGATTCTGGGAATATCTTGCGTTTCTCCCCCATGCTATGCACGGGATATAATCCGACTTGTTATACGGCCTGTTTACAGCTACCAGAATATCAGTAATTTCTCTTCCAAACGGAGTCATCCTGTATATAGGATTTTTGCATATATATCCGTTTAAATATATCTGGTTTGGATTTTTAATCCGTTTTTCTTCATCGGTAAAAATCAATTCTCTGGCAAATACAGTCAGAACGAGCTTATTTGAATCACTTTTGTAACTGTTATAGGATCTGAACTGTCCCTCTATTTCTAATGGAACACCAATTTGCAGTTTGTTCTTTGGCACAAGACGTTCTGAAAATGTAACAGATATTTTATCACTGCTGTCGCTTAGCCTGGGTACCTCTAAATAAAAAGAATAAAAGCCCTCACCATATACCTCG
>JAEVZU010000232.1 GCA_023392075.1 Bacillota bacterium
CCTGCGTGTACATCCAGACACGGAATAATTCTCTTTGTCAGCATATTAACCTCCATGAGCCACATTTGTGGCCACAAAATGCTATGTTAAGTAATTATCCTTTATCGCAATGTGGCGAATAAAGGAGATTAATTGGCCATGTGCGGTCTTATGCATTTATGGCAGCTTTCAGTTCCAAATTTCCTGTATATAATGCCTTGCCTACAATTACACCGCTTACGCCTGTCGTTTTCAAATCTGAAATATCCTTAAGACAGCTGACACCGCCTGAGGCAATCACATCTATTCCGACAGCTTTTGCCATTTCGCTCATGGCCGGAAGATTTGGACCCTTGAGCATGCCATCCCTTGAGATATCGGTATATATGACGGTTTTGGCACCCAGCTCCTCTACCTTTCCGGCAAAAGCTATTGCAGAAAGGTCACTGGTCTGTTCCCAGCCGTGTATAGCCACCATTCCGTCCTTTGCATCTATTCCTACAACTATTCTTTCCTTATACTCCTTCAAAGCTGTCTTAAGCATTTCCTGATTATTCACTGCCGAGGTTCCCAGGATAACTCTGCTCAAGCCGCCCAAAATGAGATCTTCAATGGTTTCCAGACTTCTGATGCCACCGCCCACCTGCACTGGAATTTTCAGAGTTTTTGCTATCTGCTTTATTATTCCATGATTCTCGGTATTGCCAGACCGCGCCGCATCCAGATCAACAACATGCAGATACTTTGCTCCCTGGCTTTCCCACTTAAGTGCCATATCTGCCGGACTGTCTCCGAAAACCGTTACCTCGCTGTAGCTGCCCTGCTGCAGTCTTACACATTTTCCGTTTATTATATCAATTGCAGGATATATTATCATATTAACCTCCATGAGCCACAATATGGCTTTGAGCCGCATTGCGGCCGCAAATGTATTGAAAACCTGTATCCCTTATCGCAATGCGGCGAATAAAGGAGGTTAATTGCCCATATGCCGCATACGGCTATAAAGCAGCAATAAAACCGTAATAAACCAGTGCATCATGAGTTGCATCCACTACAACGCCGCAAAATTCCTGAGTATATCAAGTCCCACATCCCCGCTTTTTTCAGGGTGGAACTGAGTTCCCATTATGTTTCCCTTTGCTACGGCCGCATCATAGGTAATTCCATAATTGCAGGTTGCTGCAACATCACTGCTGTCATCTGCAGTCAGAAAATAAGAGTGCACAAAATATACATAACTGTTTTCCCTGATTCCTTTGAATATACCTTCCCCCTGCTTTATACTCAGGCTGTTCCAACCCATGTGAGGAACCTTCAGTCCCATATCCGGAGGGAACTGCGTTACGCTGCCTTTAAGCAAACCAAGGCCGGGAACTCTTTCTCCGCCCTCTGTGCTATAATCGAAAAGCAGCTGCATTCCAAGGCAGATGCCCAGCAGCGCAGTGCCTTTTCCCGCCACTTTTTCTATTACAGAAATCATATCTGTCTTTTCAAGACTGTTCATGGCATCTGCAAAGGCGCCTACGCCAGGCAGAACAACTTTACCGGCAGCAAGTATCTCTGCCGGATCGGAGGTTATGACAGATTCAACTCCTATAAAGCTGAAAGCTTTGTATACGCTTGCAAGGTTTCCAACGCCGTAGTCAACTATAGCAATCATAATTATTCTCCAATCATACCCTCTATTGGCAATGTACAACACGCCTCACACCAGCTAGTTAATCAATTTCGCCGATGCTAAATTAACCCGTTGTGCCAGTTAATTTAATTTTTGCTTTACCTGTGTAATTTTTTATATCAAATGGTAACTTCCGTACTAACTTCATAATAATAAGGATGCCCCCAAAACAATTACGAAAATTGTTTTTAACGGTGCAGCTTATTTTATGAAGTTGTACTCGCTTACCGGTTTAATAAACAAATTTATATATCTGCAAAAGTGACAATCCGAACAGCCAGCCTAAACGCATTAAACTGCTTTTAGAACTTCCGGCCCGTTATTTTTTCGAAGGCTTCAATATATTTGGCTTCGGTCTTCTTTATTACTTCTTCGGGAAGAGCCGGTGCGGGAGGCTGTTTATCCCAGGTCAGGCTCTCAAGGTATTCTCTGAGATACTGTTTGTCAAAGCTCTTTTGCGCCCTTCCCGGCTGGTATTCGTCCATGGCCCAGAACCTTGAGGAGTCAGGCGTAAACATTTCGTCTCCTACTACAAGCTCTCCGTCGGACATACCAAACTCAAATTTTGTATCGGCAAGTATCAAGCCTACGCTTTCAGCATGTTTGCTGGCCTTCTTGTAGAGGTTGACGCTTGCAGTTTTCAATTTATCAGCTAAATCCAAACCGATCTTTTCACAGAGCACCTCGAAGGATACATTTATATCGTGGCCTTCAGATTCCTTGGTTGACGGCGTGAAGATGGGTTCAGGCAGTCTGTCACCCTGCTTCAGGCCGGCAGGAAGCTTGATTCCGCATATTGAACCGGTCTGCTGATATTCCTTAAGGCCTGAACCCTCAAGATAACCTCTTACAATACATTCAGCAGGCACCATTTCTATTTTCTTTACCAGCATTGATCTGCCTTCAAGCTCTTCTCTGCATTGAGAAAGTCCGGCCGGATATTTGCTTACATCTGTGGTTATTACGTGATTTCCTATGACATCTTTTGTATAGTCAAACCAAAAAGCTGAAATGCTGTTAAGAACCTTTCCCTTATTGGGAATCAATTCCGAAAAAACAACATCAAATGCTGATATTCTGTCAGTTACTACAATAAGCAGCTCATTTCCGAGATCATAAACGTTCCTCACTTTGCCTTTGATGAATAATGGCAATTTAATAAAATCAGTGTCGTTGATAAGCATAGTATCCTCCAAATCCCCATAGCGGCTTCTGCCCTATTTGCTTTATATTTAATATACCTTCATAAAATTTATATACAGGAGTGACTAAAATTCCCGAACCAATATTGGGTTAAGCATTAATCATTCCTGGAAATCAGGTTTACAGAGTACCTTTTGTGGACATAACTCCAACTATTCTGGTATCAATTTTAGTGGCTTCATCCAAAGCCCTTCCAAAAGCTTTGAACATCGCTTCTATTATGTGGTGGCAGTTGCTGCCGTGTAACAGCTTTATATGAAGGGTTATACCGGCATTAAATGCCACAGCCCTGAAGAATTCCTCCACCAGCTGAGTATCCATCTGTCCTGCCATCTGTTGAGTCATGCAGGCATCAAATACAAGGAAGGGTCTGTCGCTTAAATCAAGAGAAACCTGTACCAGAGCTTCATCCATAGGAACAAATGCCGTACCGTATCTTTTTATGGATTTCTTGTCTCCAAGTGCCTGCCTTATAGCTAGACCCAGAGCAATACCGGTATCTTCCACCGTATGATGGGCATCCACATGCAAATCACCGTTTACTTCAAAAGAAGCATCAATTAAACCATGCTTTGTAAACAGCACAAGCATATGGTCAAAGAATCCTATCCCCGTGCTGACGGTGCAGTCCCCTTTACCATCAATATTGATTTTAAGATTTATCTGGGTTTCTTTTGTATTTCTGATAACCGAACCTTCTCTCAAAAGGTATCCCCCCGTTCATCATTATCCATCGTTCGGAAACATTGTTAAAATCCCGAACTTTTTTTGATAAATTCAATTTAATGTTCGCTATTTATTATAACAGATAGTATTTAGTTCATCAAGCAGTATGGTATTTTGTTGGTGCGTGCCTACACTCACTCTCAGGCAGTTTTCCAATAGCGGTGAGGCTCCGAATATTCTCAGGAAAATACCTTTTTCACATAATTTTTTATATACTTCTCTGCAATCATCAACTCTTATCAGGATGAAATTTGCGTATGAATTGAAAACGTCAACGCCCTGTATTTTGGTCAACTCTTTTGAAAGCCATTTTCTTTCGTTTACAAGATAAGATATATTCCGAGCTATCTCAGCCTTCTCTTCCAAAACCAGCAGAGCGGCATATTGAGACAGACTGCTGATATTATATGGTGCTCTGGCAAGATTTACTGCATTTGTCAGACCGGAACCGGCTATTGAATATCCGCACCTTATGCCGGCTAAACCGTACGCTTTTGAAAAGGTCTTTAAAACAATGAGATTCTCGTATCTATCCGTATCAGGAATTACAGTGTCATCACAAAATTCAGCATATGCTTCATCGACTATTACAACAGCATTCTTACAATATCTGACCACCTCAAGAACATCTTCCCTCGGCATCAAATTTCCGGTGGGGTTATTGGGATTGCATATATATACCAGCTTGGGCCTCTCGTTGTCATAAGCCTCAAATATAGTCTGCTTGGAATATTCAAACCTGTTTTCGGGCTGAAGGAGATATTTTACAGGTGTTCCTCCCGCTATTATGCAGGAATCCGCATACATGCCGAAAGACGGCGCAGGATACAGCACCTTGTCGTGTGGTCCTACAAACACATTTGCAAGGATCTGAATCAATTGATCCGAGCCGGTGCCCACAATTATGTTCCTGTAATCAACCTTCCAGTGCTCCGAAAGGGCTTTTCTCAATTTTACCGAGTCGGTATCAGGATACAGGTTAAGTCCTGGATTGTTCAGAATGAATTCCGACAATTTTTGCCGGGCTTTCAAAGGCATATTAAATGGGCTTTCATTGGCATCAAGCTTTATTTTGTATGGCTGCTGGTTTGCATCATACGGTTCGAACGACCGTATTTCAGGTCTTATTAATTCTTCAATCATATTGACCTCCATGGGCATTGTTCTATTTTCCGGCAAATCTGACCCTTATGGCATTGGCATGGGCATCCAGATGTTCTGCCTCCGCAAATCTGATTATATCCTGGCTGGTTCTCTCCAGAGCACTTCTGTTATAGTAGATCAAACTCGATTTTTTAATAAATTGATCCACATTGACCGGTGATGAAAACCTTGCTGTCCCGCTGGTGGGAAGAACATGGCTGGGGCCGGCCATATAGTCTCCCAGAGGCTCGGGAGAATAATTGCCTACAAATATTGCACCGGCATTCCTTATACGGCCTATCAGGCTCATAGGTTCCTCAACACAGATTTCAAGGTGCTCGGGAGCTATGTTGTTCGATACCTCAATAGCCTTTTCAATATTTTCAACCAGCACTGCAAAGCCGAAATCCTGCAAGGATTTCTCAGTAATTGAACTCCTGCTCAGTGTGGAAAGCTGCTCTTTTATCTGCACGGCAACCTGGTCTATGAGTTTGGGATCATCTGTAACAAGGACCGATGAGGCCAATTTATCGTGCTCTGCCTGTGAAAGCAGGTCGGCTGCCACATATTCCGGCTTTGCGGTCGAATCGGCAATAACCAGAATTTCGCTGGGGCCTGCAAACATATCTATGTCACAAGCCCCATATATCAGTCTCTTGGCAGTGGAAACATACACATTTCCCGGACCGCATATTTTGTCAACCGCAGGAATTGATTCAGTCCCGTAAGCCATGGCACCCACAGCCTGGGCGCCGCCCACCCGGAA
>JAEVZU010000253.1 GCA_023392075.1 Bacillota bacterium
TGAGCCATGTTAAAGGCTGCGGGCAGCAAATGGGTTATACCGAAAGTTACCGCGGTACAGTTACCGAGGTTAATCTTCTTAACAAGGTAAAATTTGAAATCTCAGTGAATGATGAATTTGTTAAGCCAACAATTGACGCAATAATGAAAGCTGCAAGAACCGGTAATATCGGTGACGGAAAAATATTTGTCCTCCCAATTGAAGAATGCTATAGAATCAGAACCGGAGAAGAAGGTCATGATGCCATAGGCTGAGAATTATCATTGATGTAAAAAAGCAAGGATTAGATTTGGCTGCTGCAAACGTATATACAAAGTTTTCATAGTGAGTGCCGTAAAATGAAAGTAAATCATTTTACGGCACTCACTTTTTATTGCCGGAAATGCAATGCTTTCCGTTTGCCTGTGACAAAATTAAAAAATCTTTGTAACATTGTTAATACTTTTTCATTGTTTACGTATTAACTATTGTAACATTAATATAAACTGCGCAGTTTATAGAACATTCTCAAGAAAGGGAGGAACAAATGGAAATTGCACATAACAGTACCTATATTCATCAAAAAGATTCTTTTGATGCGATAAAAAAGGATTTTTCTTCAAGTGAATTCGGGGTGATTTTTGATACGTACTATAAACGTGTATATAAATATATCTGCTTCAGGATAAATAATCAGCATATGGCGGAAGACTTGTGCAGTCAGGCATTTGAAAAGGTCATTGCCAGATACGATACCTTCTCTCCTGAAAAATCAACCTTTGAAGTATGGCTGTTTGCAATTGTACGAAACATTGTTGCAGATTACCACCGTAAAAATAAAAAGGGATTCCATCTTTCCCTGGATTCCATTTTGGATTTGGTATCTCCGGGTCCGTCACCTGAGGACGGAATCATAGCAGAAGAAGGAAACAAAAAGCTGTTTCTTGCGTTAAGGAAGCTCAGCGGAAAGGAAAGGAATATCATTTCAATGAAATTTGCGGCAGGCCTCAAAAATTCCGAAATTGCAGAATTAATGGGGATAAGCCATTCCAACGTCGGTGTAGTGCTGTACAGGAGTTTGAAAAAGCTTCAGAAACTGTTGGATACAGGAGGTTATGAAAATGAGAAATAGGCATAATATCAATCAATTCAAAGAATTGTACGGTTTACTTGAAAATATTGAAGTAAACGATGAATTACACAAAGACAGGATTTTCAATCAAATAAAATTTAAAATGGAAACCGGTACATTACAGAAAAAATATTTTGAAAAGGGTGAGTTTTATATGAAAAGAAATAATAAAAAAACAATAGCAATTGCTGCAGTTCTTGTTTGTTTGATCAGTGTTTTTTCAGTTACTTCATATGGTCAGGGAATAATACGGTCCATAGTGGGTCTCTTTCATGTGGGCAGCATGACAATTACACAATATGATAAAGAGCTGCCTGATATATCAAATACCAAAAATAACGATAACAATAACGGGAACCGTAAAACTAAAGTGCCGGAAAGTGTTACCATTGAAGAAGCCCGTACCATTATGGGCATTGATTTTGCCGTACCCTCCTGGCTGCCGGACGGATATAAATACTCCAACAGTGTAATGCACAGTAAAAATGGAGTTGAACTGCAGTATACAAAAGATAAAAATCTGATTTCTCTATTGATCTCCAGAGGAGAAAACGGAATCTCCACGACAAAGGATGTCAGAAAGGAAACACTGGGAGGAACTGATGTTTATTTTGCCAATGGCATAGTAATATGGGAAGGACAGAACGGACTGACTTATGAAATGTACCAAATGACCGATAAAAACTTCGACCTTGAAACTCTTGAAAAAATTATAGGAACAATGTCTGCTGAAACTGACAACAATAGTGAACTTTACTCAAAAAACTAACAGCATAAAATTAGGTTTAGCCTGTATAAAGTGCGCCGCCTGCAACAAGGAAGCGCACTTTATTGCTGTATTCCTTGAATTCATTTATCAATCTCATTAACGGTTATCTATCCTTGAAATAATCCCCTCTGATAATGATATCAGAAAGCTCCAGGCCCTGAACAGCCAGTTTCTTGTCACTATCGTCAGGATTTCCGACCATGGTTCCGTCTCTCAAAACGGCATAGTTCTTGTTGGTTTTTAACAGATTTCTTCCCATTGCGGTATTTATGTAGCTTTCCTCATCTACTCCCATCAAATATGCCAGTGTAGGCATGATATCAACCTGGCCTCCGGCGGTCTTGATCTCCTTCTGATTTATATTGCTGTTATAAAGTATCAGAGGAAGTAATTTATTATTATCCAGCCACCACTCTTCCCTGGTTTTCATTGATTTGATTTCGTCGGGAAAATATTTATGTACTCCCTCATGATCACCAATGATTGCTACAAGAGTATCATCCAGTATTCCATCCTTGTCCAGCCTGTCCAGCAGCAGACCAATATGCCTGTCGGTATAATTTATGCACTGCATATACCCTCCCAGCCTTGACCTGCCAAGTTCCCCCTCCAGCTTCAACCCTTTATACTGCTCGGGAAGTTCAAAGGGTGAATGGCTCGAAAGCGTAACAACGAAAGAAAAAAACGGCTGTTTTTGCTCTATAAGCATTGGCTCGATCTGCTCCAGAAATAAGCGGTCACTTATGCCCATATTTATTCTTTCTGTTATGTTATAGCTGGTAGAATCATAACATTTGTCATAACCCATGGAGGTTAAAGCAGGTTTCCAGTTCCAGAAGGCTCCGTCTACAGGATGAAATGTCGAGGTATAATAACCTATTCCCTTTAATAATTTAGGAAATGAATTATATTCTGTAAATGCATTATTGATAAAGGTTGTCCCAAGTTGAACAGGGTATACGGAAGCGTTGACCATCAAATCGCTGTCGGAACTGTTTCCTCCTCCAACCTGTTCGTGGATGCCGCTGAAATAAAGGCTGTTTTTTAGTAACTTATTCAGTACAGGTGTAATTTCCTGACCGTTAACCTTCTGATTTATAACAAAGGCCTCAAGGGATTCAACCTGTATCAAAAGAAGGTTTTTTCCCTTAAACATACCCTTGAACTCATTATCGAACAGTTTTTCATTTTTTTGCTCATACCAGGCTGAAATCCTGTCCTTATCAGTCTTACTCAGGTTTATGGTACTTTTCTCTGTAAAAAAGTTATATGAACTGTATATATTGTAGCCTAACGGAGATAAGCTTCTGATAGTGGTTATGGGATTGAATCTGTTGAATATGGATGTAATGGGCAAAGGCTTGGAAGCTTGATTATTGACTCCGGGAGCAATATAAAAAACCCCTAATACCGATACAAAAAGTATAAATGCTGAAAATACCGCATTTCTGCTTACATTTCTGTATAAATTCTTTTTAACCAAAAAGATAACAGCCAAAACTGGAATATCCAGAACAAATAACAGGTCAATTAAATGTATGAGCGGAAAAAAGCTGTTTATGGAATCGCCCAGATTACCTCCGGCCTTCAGCATATGAAGTGTCGGTAATGTATTAAAACCTCTCAGATACCATAAATCCACCAGCAGGAGAAAGGATACCAGGAAATTCAGAATAATTGAGACTAAAAATCTCCCCCTGTTTTTAAACAGAAAAATGATCCAAATACTTGCCAGTGAAAAGGCTATATAGTAAACCGGACGGAATCTGTAGAGTTGAAAAACCGCATTAAAGGCCTCTCCCATTAAAGGAGACTGATGGGATTGATCAAATATGAAACCCACTAACAATATATTCTTCGCAAATATGGACAATAAGGTATATACCGGAATAAAGTCTTTGGGAATCAAATTTGTCAGGATATTTTTGAGAATATTTTTATTTTTTACCGGTCTGCCGGTATTAAGATTAATTTCCATGGATTTCACTTCACCCTCAATAAAATATACAACAAAATCCATTGTAAACTTATGAGGTTTCATTGTAAAGACATAATAATACATTATTCTGGCAAAACATTGAAAAAGTATTATTAAAATTCTGATACAAAGCTGCACATAACAATAAGCTTTTAAATATTATGTTACTGCAGGATAATTTGGAGGCTTGAGTAATGTTATACTATCAGAATCCTTTTGGCCAATCTGTCAGAGTTGTATATAAGATTGCAATAAACACTCAGGCTCACACTCTTACCCTGTTCAGGGATAATATTGTTTATAGGACATACCCCGTTGCTGTTGGGAAACCTTCCTCTCCCACACCCAGGGGAACTTTCAGGATAATCAACCGTGCCATAAATCCCGGAGGCCCGTTTGGAGTGAGATGGCTGGGTCTGAATGCGCCCAATGGAGATTATGGAATTCATGGAACAAATAACCCTTCATCAATTGGCAAAAATATTTCAAACGGCTGTATACGGATGTTTAATAATGACGTGCTTGAATTAAGCAATCTTGTTTCAATCGGTACTGTTGTTAATATAATATAAAGGCATTAACTCTCAAAACTTTAATCCTGAATGTACGGGAGTGGTTTAAATTTATTATTATTTATTAACATAATCTCCAGTATCCCACATTGCATATAAAACCTATAGTTTGGAGTTTATCCATAAAACTTTATCTGGTTAAGATAAAAGAAGTGATAAAGCCTGCCATATATTGGAAGGCATCGCCAACTGTGGGCCAGAACAGGACACAACAAACTTTTTGTCTTTACAAATCTTTACAAATATGTTTGCCCAAAATAAATTTAGATAATAGCTGCAATAGATCAATATGAGTTATTGCAAATGCAGGATAGACCGTATATCCAATCAAGACTAGAATTATGAAACTCCGGAATAACGGCTCTTCACACATACCTGCAAACACTGCACTTCCTATGGTTTTTTTTAATACATACCAAAAATCCGGAGGACATATACCTATAATATAACTGTTAAATCCTTTATAAAAATTCAGGTCAATAATAAAAAAAAGAATTATTATTATTGACCAAATACATATAAATTTAAGTAAAATGAACAAACTAGCTGCTGCAGTCCTTGATATTAGCGGTATTATATGCACAAATAGAAACACTAAAACCAGACTTATTACTTTTTTAACAGTATTCATTTTACCCTTCACTTTTATCCCTAAAACCGATATATTATTGTAAAATCCGTAAGCAGCAAGGCTTCCGTCATAGTCTGTAAAATAACTTTTCAATACAATAAATACTATATCCGGTAATTCAATTAGTCAATATAAAACTTTAAACATAAAACTTCAGAGAAAAAGACAGGAGAAGCCTGTCTTTTCTTATTTAAACTATTTTGGTTGTCCATTTTTCAACATTCCATACTTCAGTTACCCAATCCTCATAAAATTCAGGTTCGTGGCAAACCAGAAGAATTGTACCCTTGAATTCCTTTAAAGCCCGTTTCAGTTCATCTTTTGCATCCACATCAAGGTGATTTGTGGGCTCATCAAGTATGAGCCAGTTAACATCCTTCAGCATAAGCTTGCACAGACGCACCTTTGCATTTTCACCGCCGCTCAAAACCATCATCTGGCTGGTGATGTGCTCGGTAGTAAGTCCGCATTTAGCCAGCGCACCCCGCACCTCCGCATTTGACATGCCCGGATAGTCATTCCAGACCTCATCCAGTGCCGTATTTGTATTATACCGTTCCGATTCCTGCTCAAAGTACCCGGGATACAGGTAATCATCCAGCCTTACTTCACCGGCAAAAGGTTTCTGAATTCCCAGCAGCGTCTTCAATAAAGTGGATTTGCCTAAGCCATTCACACCTTTTATCGCAACCTTTTGCCCGCGCTCCAGAGATATGTTCAAGGTGCCGGTGAGAGCAGCTTCATATCCGATTATAAGGTTATGCGTCTGGAACACATACCGTCCCGGGGCTCTGGCTTCTCTGAACTTGAATATAGGCTTTATCTTTTCCTTTACCTTCTCGATAATCTCCATTTTATCCAGTTTCTTCTGTCTGCTCTTGGCCATGTTCGTGGTAGCAACTCTCGCCTTGTTCCGTGCTATAAAATCCTCCAGCTTTTCTATTTCCTTCTGCTGTTTTTCATATGCCTGCATGGTCTGCTGCTTTGACAGCTGATACATTCTCTGGAATTCATCGTAATTTCCTGAATATCTTGTGAGCACCGCATTTTCAACATGATAAATCACGTTTACAACATCATTAAGAAATGGGGTATCATGGGATACCAGTATAAATGCATTTTCATATTCCTTCAGATAGTTTTTCAGCCAATTAATATGGTTTTCATCAAGAAAGTTTGTAGGCTCATCCAGTATTAATATCATGGGGTTCTGCAGCAGCAGTTTGGTCAACAGAACTTTGGCCCTCTGACCTCCGCTGAGATTTCCCACATCAGTTTCCAGCCCTATATCCCCCAGCCCGAGACCATTTGCCACTTCTTCTATCTTTGAATCCAAAATGTAGAAGCCGTTGTGTTCAAGAACATTCTGTATATCTCCTACATCCTCCATCATGGCATTTAATTCACTTTCGGAGACATCTCCCATTTTTTCATATATCTCAAGCATTTCCCTTTCAAGATCAAACATGTATTGAAAGGCTTCTCTCAAAGCTTCCCGGATAGTTTTGCCAGGTGTCAGAACAGTATGCTGATCCAGATATCCGGTGGTTATTCTGTTGCACCATTCAACCTTGCCCTCGTCAGGCATAAGTTTGCCTGTTATAATATTTAAAAAGGTTGATTTACCTTCCCCATTGGCCCCCACAAGCCCCACATGCTCTCCCTTCAGAAGCCTGAAAGAGGCATCTTCCAGAATTTTTCTGGCTCCGAAACCATGACTTACGTTTTCTACAGTCAATATACTCATTGATTTGCCTCCGCAATATATACAAAGTAAATTACTATCGGCTGAAAGCCTCCTGAAGTACAGACTCCTTAAGACCCAAACCTTTGAAACCTTTAAATAAAATGCTTGAAAGCACATATTCGCCCGGAAGGCGAAGGTTTCAACCGTAATTGACTCTATGATAGTCTTAAGACAATATTTAATCATCCAATAGTATAACGTATAGATCGCAGCAAAGTCAAAAGAAAAGTAAACGTTGACAATATATTTCACCTGTAATAAAATTATTACAGGTGAAATATATTAATTTCTCATAAATTAATTATTATATTAAAATGAAATTATTTATTTGGAGGTAGTCCAATGGCAAGTTTTCTATTGTTGTTAATTGCTGCTGTAGTTTTTCTGGCTATAATTGCCGCAGTGATCATTATTGTTGTAGTAGTTACAAGATCAAAAACTCAAATTCCACAAAACGATTTAAATTCCTATAAGGCTATGGCTAATAATTTAATATTATCAAACCAGGAAGTGAAGGAAGAGCTGGCAGAACTGAAAGAAAAGATAAACTCCATAGAAAAGCTGCTTAAGGAAGTTGAATAAGATGCCGGCGGTTGGTGAATACCCTTGTACTTCCGGAAATGATCTGGTTAAGGTTTTTGACTCTCTGTCCAATCCCTTAAGAATTAAAATCATGGGAATTTTATTTCAGAACAGACAGTACGTCAGTGAGCTTGCCAGAATGGTTAATGTCAGCCGGCCGCTTCTCTACATGCACTTGCGCAAGCTGGAAGCGGCAAATCTAATAATAGGAAATCATGAAATTTCGGAAGATGGTAAAGCGATGAAGTATTATGAAATCCGTAAATTTGATCTGCGTATCACACCTGAAATACTGTCCGAAATTTCTAAAAGTGTGACAATTAATCAAGACAATAAAACTTGAAATTTAATTAATAATATACTAAATAACATGAATAAAAGCCAGCTAATCCGGAGTTCGGATCAACTGGCTTTTTCTGGTATCAGAACAAATGTCAACCTGTATAAGCTATTGTCTGTATTTATTCGGGAGTATTGGTCTCTGCCGGCTTGATTTCCTGAGCTATGGCAGGATTCTTTTTAAGCAGGTCCAGCACATTCATCCCTGTCAAAGCTTCAACTGTTTCGGGAAGCTGAGATATAATATCTGTAACATAGCCGGTAACCTTGGCAGCACCCTTGGCCTCTCCGCCGTTACCACTGTCAACAATAACAATCTTCTCGGTTTTTGCAAGAGGACTTGCAATAGCCTGTGCAATGTCAGGCAACTTTTCAATGATCATCTGAGTTACTGCGGCATCATTGTACATCTTGAAGGCTTCAGCCTTTTTTGCCATAGCAGCGGCCTCAGCCTCACCCTTTGCCCTGATGATTTCAACCTCTGCCATACCTTCGGCCCTCTTAGCCTTTGCTTTGGCTTCACCCTCCATTTCAATAGCTTTCGCTCTCGCTTCGGCAGACGCAACTTCCCTGTACTTGTTGGCGTCTGCCCCCTTTGCCGCCTGATAGTTTTCAGCATCGGCCTGCTTTTTCACAGTTGCTTCCAGTTCTTTTTCTCTTCTGAGTGCTTCCTGTTCGGCAAGTTCTATTTCCTTTTGTTTCTGGATTATTTGAACCTGCATTGCTGTTTCAGCAACCTGCTGCTTTACAATGTTTGATTTGATATCATATGCCAGGTCGGCATCAGCTTTGGCAGTCTGCTGGTCCTTGTTGTAGGACTGAACCTTCAGTTCCTTCTCTTTTATTGCTTCGGCTATCTGTGTTTCCGCCTGGATTCTTGCAGCCTCACCCTCTCTGTTGGCTTCGGCAGTTTTTATTTTAGTCTCTTTTGTCGCATTTGCTTCCGCTATCTGGGCATCTCTTTTTACTTCCGCGATCCTTGGTTTTCCAAGAGCTTCAAGATATCCATTCTTATCAGATATGTCCTTGATAGTCAAAACCTTCAGTTCAAGACCCATATTCTGCAATTCGGTTGCTGCAACCCCCTGAACATGTGATGCAAAGGTTTCCCTGTCCTTATATATTTCTTCAACTGTCATTCTTGAGACAATTTCACGAAGTTTACCTTCAAGTACCTGCTGAGTGGTTTTAGCGATAATACCCAACATGTAATCCAGACCCTTTGAGGTATTGAACTGTTCAGCAGCCGACAGGATCGAGTCCTTATCCGACTTGACTTTTACAACGGCCACACCGTCAGCAACTATACCAACACCCTGTGAGGTTAATGCACCGTCAATCCTGATATCAATCTGCATATTTTCCAGAGATATGACATCAGTTCTTTCCAGCATGGGAACTACAACTCCGCCCCCGCCGGTAATGACTCTTCTGCCTCTAAAACCTGTAACGACCAATGCCTTGTCCTGTGGAACCTTTTTGTACATTGAAATAAATGTAAACAGTAAAATGAAGAGAACCACAATAATCAATGCTGGTATTAAATATACTGAATAATCCATTTTTGACACTCCTTTTGTTTATTTATATATTAACTCTCCTACAGAAGCATTATACTGCATCGTCATCATGGATCAATTTATTTCAACCGCCGATGCATTTAATTCTTCTGAAGGAAGTTTCCATAACACAATTAATTAAATTTATCCTTTGCCTAAATTCCTTGCAGTTCACTTACATAAAAGGTATTGTTCTCAATCCTGCAAACAATTACCCGTTGTCCCTGTTTTACGGCTTTATCATCAATATGTCTGGCAGGTCCGGTACACTTTATGGAATTAACCGTATACTGAATAGTACCAAAGCCTTTTTCCAAAATATCGGTTGTAACTTCTGCCTGTATTCCTATTAGCTGCTCCCTCGATACATTTGAGGTATTTTCACTTTTGTAGATAGGCTTTACAACAAAGTTATACAGGATAGCAGATATAAATATAGCTGATATCAGTGCTGCGGCAAAGACAATTACCGAACTCCAGTTGAAAAGCTTTATTCCCATTATTCCAAATCCGCCGAATACAGTAAGAAAGGATACAGCCACCAACGGGTTAATCAATACCGAAAACCAGGATAATATACCATGGGATCCTCCTGTATTTTCCGGAGTTCCATGATCTCCGTGAATACCACCGCCGTGATGTCCGGGGCTGTGATCTACGTGTCCTATGCTGCCGGTATCCGAATGGATATGCCCTATTTCAGCTTGCCCCACATCCATATGGCCGTGATGCCCGAAATGCCCGTCAACACCCGAACCCACATCCCCTCCTCCATGGAAGGCACCTGATATACCACTGATCACCAGAGATACAAAGGTGTAAAAAACTCCCACCAAAAATACCACTATATAAAAGTAATACATATCAGCTTCACCCCACTTTCTACCAATTGTATAATTTTTCCTCTGAATTCATTGATTCAATTATAACCGAATCGCTTGCTTTTCACAAATAACAATATGGACTTATTTAGAATGAACTTAACGGTTTTAAGCATTCGCATTTACTTTATGCCTGAGTACAATTCAAAGCTTTTATTTAGTATTGTTATTGCCATTTCTCTCGTATTTTTATTGATGTCAAGATTACGGCGACTTAAACCCGGACTTAAACCGGTATTATTCCCGCCTTTTTGTAAGAAAGGCATTAACAATGGTAGTTAATGCCTTCTTTTAAGTATCTATTATTTAGATCATTTTTTCGATCAGCTTGTTTCTGATGATTCTCTCAGATTTTGCCCTGCTATTTTTACTCAGTGTTTGTGCAGCTAAATCAAATGCTTTATTTATTATAATATCACTCATTTGAAACTCTTTAGCTGCAAGTTCCATAACAATCTTGTCATGTTTTGGATTGTAATGCCCGTTTTTCTTTTCCAGCTTTACATATTGCTGCTGGCAAAATTCATATATTTCCAAACATTTTTTAGAATCCAACAAAGCTACACACTCCTTTCAATAATTTTATACCACCAATAACCGCTTTATAAACATTATACTTTAAAATTATTAATAATTTGTGTAGATTATATGAAGATTATATTACTTTTAATACAAATTATTTAGGAGGTTATTAATAATAACCCGGATAATATTTCAATAATATTTTATTGGAATTATATATTTGAATGTTTTTATTAAAATTTACACATATTTATATTGACTCAAGTAAATTTTTGAAAGGATTGATATAATGCAAAATCATAAAAAGCAGGACAGTATATCGGTTAATATAATAAGTGAGCAGAACGAGGTAAAACCAGCGGCTCAGAAACCGGCAGGAAATGCAGGGAAGGATCCCTTCTGCGTCTACGATCATAAAAGACATGCTGTGGGCTCAATAATTGTCAACGAAGACGGTACACAATCCGTATGCTGCGAGGACGGTTCCTGGCGAAACAAATAACTTGCATTGTGCAAATGCTTCAGTGACCTGAATAGTGACGATAATTGAATTACAGATAAAATAAGTACTGTAACTCCCGTACCAGCTTCAATCAATGGATAGCTCACAGAGTACATGCCTGAAATTTATAATTTCACACAAATTGTTTGCTGCAATTTCAGGTGTGTACCTTTTTAACAGAGCTCCATTTATTGAAGTTGTACTCGGGACTGTAATCAATAGTAGCTCATTTATTGCATTTGTCTCATTTTGAAACATTCCATTGATACATTTTATCTTTATTTAATCTTTGCGTTAATTGAAGCCGCCCTGCTTCCAGTCACAGGCTTCTTCTATAACAGCTGCCAGCTTCTCCAGTCCGGATGCATCTTCCGAATCAAATCTTCCCAGCAAGGGACTGTCTATATCCAAAACTCCGACCACTTTACCGTTATACCTCAAGGGGATAACTATTTCGGAATTTGAAGCAGAGTCGCAGGCTATATGTCCGGGAAAGCGGTGCACGTCGTCAACCAGCTGGGTCTTGTTTTCCAATACCGCTGTTCCGCATACACCTTTCCCCACTGAGATATGGACACAGGCCACTTTTCCCTGAAACGGCCCCAACAGCAGTTCATTATTTTTCATAAGATAAAATCCGACCCAGTTGATATTGTTCAGGGCTTCATTGAGGAGTGCCGACGCATTTGCCAGATTTGCAGTTATATCCTGCTCACCTTCAAGCAATGCTTTCATCTGGGAGAGCAGCAATTTATACATTTGTGTTTTTTCTTCCGGATATGATGCATTAATATCTTTCATACTGTGAATTCCTTTTTTGATTGAGACTGTCATCGGCTTCAGCTTTTTGGGCATTTTTCATGTCATTTTGCGTATTAAAAATATTTTCAGAGTTTATAAATTTCTCAAGTTCCAGGCTGTTCTTAAGTCTCAATGCTTCGGCCTTCAGTTCCACTTCAGCCTTTAATTGCTGTTTTTTCAGCAAATAATCCTTGACCTCGTGAAGCAACCTCGGTCCAAATATAAGCACCAACGCAGTTATAGGAATAATAAGACCACTGTCCATATATGATAAACCCTCCGCAAAATCCGCTTTAATATACAATCGTGTTCTGCAATAATACTTTAATTATAGCACTATATCCTACACTTAACCAGCGGATTTTGGCAATAATCTATCGTAAAATAATGTTTTAAGGGCCGTATTATATAAACTCCCTGATTTGATTTCTGATTTCTCCTGATACAAGCCCGCCGTGGTAGCAGACCACCCTGTCAATTTCATAGTCCAACAAAGTCCGAAGTGATTTCCTTGCCTGAACCATATCATACGTATGTACCGGATTTGGCCCTGCAAGCCTTCCATTGTCAACATTCAGTGCATCCCCCGCAATAAGGGTCTTGTATTTTTCAAGATATATGCTGATATGCCCGGGAGTATGTCCTGTTGTGTGAATAATTTTAATACCGCCGCAGCAGGGCAGCACCTGCCCATGAACAAGAATATCTGTCACTTTAGGCTTATTGCTTGAAAACATTTCATCATATTCTTTTCTTTTTTCAGGTGCCAATTCATCCAGCTGCCGTTTTATTTTCTCCAGCATTTCCTTTGTAAACTTGATTGGCATCCGTTCTGCCTGGATATATGGCTTTTCAAGTTCATGTGAATACACCTGGATTTTACTTTCTTCCGGCCTATCTCTATTCACAGTTTTAACAATTTGCGCCAGGCTCCCGATATGATCCATGTCCTGATGAGTAATAATTATTTTTGTGATTTTTTCAGGTTGGACTCCTTCATTTTTTACAAGCTCCATTATGCTTTGAGTCTGACCCGGCAGACCTGCGTCAATCAGTACAACCTCCTTTTCATCCCATAGTAAAACCGGATAAATAATTCCCATATTAGGAACATTGGGTTCCAGTTCAAGTACGGCAAATCCCTCTTCAATTTTCATAATAAACCGAGGCTTAGCCTCTTCACCTCCATATTTTTAATTATTGACTTTTACCCTCTATTGACAATGTACAACACGCCTCATGCCGGCTATTTTGCCACTTTTCTTTGTTGTCGCCCTTGCCTTGCGTCAGCAAGGCTGCGTCCATCCTCCTCGAAAATTGCCAAAATATCTCGGCGTGAGGTCTGTGATTTTTGAGTGAGATAATTTGGCTTGCGGCAAGGCAAACGGCGTGCAGTAAGGCTTTGTGCCTTTCAAGCGGCTTTAACGCAGCCGCAGGGCAAATTGACCACTCAAAAACGTATTGTACATTGTCAATAGAGGGTATAATAGCAACAATATACAAAATTATTATTCGCAAAATACACGGAGTTATAAATGAAAACCATTATGAATATTATGGAAAAAATAAAGTCTGCTTTTATGGATTTTTCTATACGGCGTAAAATGCTTTCAATTTTTATGGCATTTATGCTTTTTTACATTGGTATCAGTGTAATAATATATATACAGATCATTAACAATGAAACCGTCAGTCAGGTAAGACAGCGTTCACATGAAACTACCGAGCTTATCAGAAAAAATATAGATACCTTGATAGGCAGTGCCAATAACGTATCAAAAATTCTTACAACAAACTCCCTTGTCAGGACCTATCTGCATTCCCCCGACCCGGGACTGACTCTGACCAAAAACGTTAATGAGGTACTGACAAATGTCCATATTGCATCACCCAATATAGATTCGATTTACATTTATGATCTCCACGGCTCATCACTGAGAACTACAAAATTTCTTACGGTTTCAACCGTAGAGGATGTAAGACTGGCACCCTGGTTTGATGAACTGAAAACTCTTAATGGAGGCTATAAAATAAGCATCAATGCCGATAATACCCTAAAAACCACCTCCGGCAAGAATCTTGTATCTGTTATGAGGGTATTGAATGATCTGGACAGTCTCACTCCCATAGGTGTCCTGGTATTAAATATTTCAGAGGACAGCATCTCGGATATTGTCAAGGAAACAACCAAAAGCGGCTCTTCCACTTTTATACTTCTGGATAAAAACAACCGTTCAGTCATAAAGGATGATCCCGGTTATCCTTTATACCTGCAATATTTGCAAGACATGACGGGATCTGAAAGCATCGAAACGGTAAACAATCAAAAAAGCTATATCCACACGTTGGGCCTGGGTGATATAGGCTGGAAAATAATCAGCTTTTCAAGCCTGTCCCTTTCTTCACCTGAAATTAAAACCCTGAATGTGGTGTATCTCGTCTTTATACTTGTAACCCTCCTGTTGTTTATTTTGGCAGCGCTGTTCACTTCCGGGCTTATTACGTCACCGATTCAAAAATTGATTAATTCCATGCAGGGCGTTGCAAACGGCGTTTTCAAAAGAGTCAGCTATAACACCGGAAACGATGAAATCGGTGAGCTTAAAAACAACTATAATTTGATGATAATGCAAATAAATGATCTCATTATCAGACTGGTGGACGAGGAAAAACAAAAACGCCGTTTTGAACTGGATGTGCTGAATGAACAGATCAAACCGCATTTCCTGTACAATACCCTTGATAATATTGCCTATCTGGCCCTGCAGGATAATAACAATACCTTGTACCAAGCGGTCAACTCTTTGGGAAACTTTTTCAGGATCAGCCTGAGCAAGGGCTCTGAGACCATCAGCCTGGCTGATGAAATAAGACTTATCAAAAACTATCTGACACTTCAAAAGCTGCGGTACGGCGATATGATAAATGATGAATATAATGTGGAAGATAATACTCTCAATATTAATATTTTAAAAAACATTTTGCAACCCCTGGTTGAGAATTGCATTTACCACGGTATCAGGCCAAGCGGTGAGCCCGGCCTGATAACCACATCCGCACGCATAGAGGAGGATTACCTGTTTCTTTCGGTTGAAGATAACGGTATTGGTATGGATGAGAATGAAATAAACTCAATTTCCGATGAAAATCTGGCCGGAAATCAATCAAGTTTTGGGCTCCGGGGAACAATACAACGTTTGAAAATCCATTATGGAACAAATGGTATATACAAAGTTGAAAGTAAAAAATATGAGGGTACAAAAATAACTTTAAAAATTCCTGTTGAGGTGAGCAGCCATGAGTAACAGAGCCTTAAAAGTACTTATTGTAGATGATGAAAGCAACACCAGAAATCTTGTGCATATGTCCATTGACTGGGACGGTCTCGGTCTTGAGGCCATAGGTGATGCCACCAGCGGTCTTGAAGCCCTTGATATGGTAGACAGTGAATTGCCCGACATAATAATTACCGACATACAAATGCCATACATGGACGGACTGGCTTTGAGCAAGGCTGTAAAGGAAATACATCCGGATATGGCCATAGTTATACTGACTGCCCACGATGAGTTTTCATATGCACAAAGTGCCGTTTCAATAGGAGTTTCAGACTTTATACTAAAGCCTATTGATAAAATACTGCTCAATGAAACTCTTTCGAAACTGGCGGACAAAATCAATTCCCACAGGATCAGACTGAGCGAGCTGGAGCTGTCACGCCAATATATAAAAAATAATATTGTTGCCTTTCAAAGCAAGGTCCTGAATGATCTCATATCCCCCAACAGGTCCGGCTTTGCTTTTGAACCGGGGGAATTTGAAATGGTGGAGCTGGACTTTGATTCTGAATTTAACAACTATCAGATTTCTCTCATCAATATCGCAATTGAAAAAAACAGATATTCCAACCTTGAGAGGCAGGTCCTGCTCCAAAACTGCTGTTCTCATATAAAAAGCAACTATTGTCCTTCAGGCAGGGCTTTTGTCTTTACAGATATAAACGGCAATATTGTCCTGCTTAACAATGACAGAAATATCTCACTTAACGATATTTCAGAATATGCTGCCGCATATTTTAAAGAACAGCTTTCCACAATTGTATACTGCGGAATAGGGAGAACGGTGACAGGAATTGAAAATGTGCATATTTCTTACAATCAGGCTCTGAATGCCTTAAATATGTGTTATATCACCGGAGAAGAAATAACCTATGCCGAGGTACAGGTTGCAGGGTATGAGAGTAAAATATTCAATAACAGTTCCTCCATCGATAATATGAAACTGGCAATTAAGTCCGGCATGTCCGGTCAGGCTGTAAATTACACCAAAGAATTGCTTTTTAACTATGCCAAGGAAAATATCAATGATCTGGATGGGGTAAAAATCACCGCCATAAATATCAGTATTTATATCAAGGAACTGCTGAGCGAGATGAAAATTTCATATATGGGTGACCTGTCGCTGTCAGGTGAGATGGTACTCGGCATATTCAAATACGAAAAATATTCAGACATAGAAAACACCGCAGTCACTATGGTTCATAAGGCCTGCGGACTCATAACAGAAGCTCTGAGCAGTAAAAACAACTCAATAGTATCAGAGATAAAAAATTATGTGTATGAAAACTTGAGTAATTATGATTTGAACCTTAAACTGGTTGCAGAAAAATTTTATCTCAATTCAAGTTACTTAAGCAGAATTTTTAAAAAGGGTACCGGTGTGTCTTTTTCGGAATATCTCATAAAAATGAGGATTGAGAAGGCAATTTCCATGCTGAAAATTCAGGATTATAAGGCATATCAACTGGCGCAGTTCGTGGGAATACCAGACCCGAATTATTTCGTTAAATGCTTCAAAAAAATAGTGGGAATACCCTTCGCAGAATACAAGCAGGAAATTTCACAGCGCTAAATTTTTTATCTGAATAACTTTTTAATTCCCGGGCCATGTTAATACATATTATTATAGAGGCAGAGAGGGATGTAAAAATGAATGATGAAAAGCTTTTGGAGTGTCCAAATTGTAAAGGACATAATTTTCTGATCAAATATGAAGCGACATATGTCTACTCATATAACATAGACTCCGATGCTCCCGGCTTTAAAAATACCAGGGAATTTCTCCCTTTTATGTTTGATAAAAGGGAGCAGAAGGATGCTCATCAGTTCCTTGAATGCAAGGCTTGCGGAAAACAATATCCCTGTTATCTCAATGAGTGGGACAACAAAATAGGAATCCTGGAACTTCAGAAAGCGGTCAACCATTCATCATAAAATTTATTGGGCGAATTACCAATTAGTAGAGGATTTTGTATTATAATGTAGAAATCATAAATAGTGTTCAAATTATTTTGAAGGAGACGCTATTATGAGTATATATAACCGGATTTGCAGTGTACTTGTATTGAAGAATCCTAAAGAGTTGTACAAGAAGTATTCCAAAGAAATAAATGAACAAATTCTAAAGCTTAATATTATCAGGACTGTAAAAATTATTTGGGTTCTGCTGTTCACAAACAGTATTCTGGTATTGACCGACATTCTGCTTTTCAGCAGCAAATGGAATTTTAATCAGGCTTACCAAAATATGCTATATCTGCATTTAAGCCTGTACCCGATACTTTTAATTTATATGACTTTATACCATTTGAAAATAAAAAACCAAAATAACTTTAAGCGCATTAATTTGTCAATAAATATTGTTATGATTATCTGGGCGGAATTGGTGTGCTTCAATTCCCAATATATAGACGGCCAGATTTCTGCTTATCTGCTGGCTCTGTTCTGCATATCGTCCCTGCTCATTATGCCTCCCGGTCAAAGCCTTATAGTATTCCCTTTCTCCTACATTTCTTTTATAACAGGCTTAATGGTCACGGCTGCACCGGATACAGTACTTTACGGTCACATAACCAATTCTTTTTTTATGGTCATAGTTTCCTTATTTATTTCCTTCATGTGTTATTCCACTTTCTGCGGGCATGTCATAAACCAGCAGATTATAGCGGATAAAAACAAGGAGATAGACGCCCTTAACGAAGAACTTATCAGGAAGGTCCAGTCTCAAACCGACGAACTTGTCAAAATGAATTCAACTCTTGAGCTTGAAAAGCTCAGAATATCATTATTTGCAAATATATCCCATGAATTCAAGACTCCCATTAATGTTATATTATCCGCAGAACAGCTTGTGGAATATAAACTTAACAATGCCGGGTCTCCTATTGCCCCATCCTGCATGAAAAAATACATGTATCCCATAAAGCAAAACTGTTACAGATTAATACGCCTTGTAACAAACATCATAGATATAAATACCATTGACTGCGGAAATATGAATCTGCAGCTTGTAAACCGGGATATTGTCAAAACTACCGAGGATATTGTCCTGTCTGTCGCAAGCCTTGTCAAGAACAAAAATATTTCTCTGATATTCGATACCGAGATGGAAGAGAAGGTAATCGCAATTGATCTGGAGAAAATAGAAAGAGTTATTTTAAATCTGCTTTCCAATGCCATGAAATTTACTCCTCGCGGCGGGTCTATCTGTGTAAATATGTTTGAGCAGGATAATGATGTAGTAATATCGGTAAAGGATACGGGAATAGGAATACCTGAGGAACTGCAATCTGCCGTTTTCGACAGATTGGTGCAGGTAGACAGATCCTTTACCAAGAGTTCCGAGGGAAGCGGTATAGGCTTGTCAATTGCCAAATCCATTATTGATATGCATAAAGGCAGGATATATGTTAACAGCCGTATGGGTGAAGGAAGTGAATTTATTGTGGAACTTCCCTCCTATACAATAGATGGAGCAAAGGCGGAAGCTGCTGCTGCGGATGAAATGGACAGAATTGAAAAAGTAAAAATTGAATTCTCTGATATTTATTTATAAAAAACATTAAAAGACGTCTCAATCTTATAGCAATAAAGCCTCTTCATATAACTTATTTAAATCCATAAATTCAATATCTCCGGGAAAATAGTTATTTTTTGAGCAGACCACCATCTTATATCCATTTTCAATAAAGTATTGCTTAAAATAATAAGTATTTTGCTCATATGTTAAGCTAACAGTTATATTATTCCTGTAAATATTTATTGTAAAGGAATTCAACGGAATTGACAATCCTTTTCCAACAGCTTTAATATAGCTTTCTTTTGATGTCCATAATTCATAGAAAAATTCTTCTCTGTGAATAACATCTTTATTCAATAGACTTAAAACTTCATCTTTTGAAAAAAATTTTTCTGCTATACTTGTATCAATAGGCTTGATCTGTTCAATATCTATTCCGACTGGGGAATTATCTATACAACAAACTACCCATCTGCCGGAGTGGGAAATATTATATTCAATACCATCGTGGCTGCTTAGGAATGGCTTGCCATATTCATTCGTTTTAAAGCTCAAATTATGATTATCAACCCTTAACTTTTTACATAATAAATATCTTATGAGGATATCTGAAATTAAAGTTCTTAACGCATCTTCATATTTAAGAAACTTTCTGATTCTTTCTCTTTTCTCCATAGTTAAGCAGGATAATAAAATATTAAATTTACTTTTCTCAAAAGTATTTTCAAAATTGACGGCGTATACCTCTACCATAATATTACAATCCACTCCAACACATAATCTTGTCATATACTATCTTTACCGCAAGGAAACCTTTCCCCCTGAATCAATTATACAATTATTTCCGGCAAATTGCATTTCTCTCAAGGAAAATAGTGTTCTGCATTAAACCCACGTGACGTTTCCGTCAAACTGTCTATAAACGCAGCAAAAAAAGTTCAATAAGAGGATTTACTAAATAAAACCCTTTACGCAATATCCCGAAATGTAAACCAGCCATCCTTGACTGAAAACTGAAATAGACCGCCATGCTTTTCCAGGATTATAAGGTCTAATCAAATTTACTCATTGAAACTATACTGATATTCGTATATGATATGTGTTGTATTTTTATTTTTACATAGACATGAAGGTGAAACGGTTGTACAGTTTGCAGGGATATATCTCAGCCGGGAAGCGTCATAACAAAGGGGAGTATCGGAACGGTGCGTACATCAATACTGCCAAGCAGGACACATTCCGGGAGTTTCCCGTTTCGGGCGTTCTTGGGGCGTTCCCGCCGGTGCATAAAAGCCTTCTGACCCACGAAAAGAACATACCCTAAGGAAGTGACCGCTATGCTGCGTATTGCTATCTGTGACGACCAGCCGAGAGAGCTGGACATCATCAACAAATACATAAAAGAATACCTCAACACCCATTCAGGGGAAGCGGAGATTCAGGAATTTTCTCACCCGGATAAATTGCTGACAGCTACTGAATCAGAGCGCTTTCACCTTTACATACTTGACATTGTCATGCCCATGGTGAGCGGCCTGGAATTAGGCAAAGAAATACGCCGCCTTGACCGTGAGGCGCAGATTATCTACGCCACCACCGAGCCGCAGTTTGCTCTGCAAGCATACGCGGCAAGCCCTATCAATTATCTTGTTAAACCACTTGAAAAGCAGCAATTATTTGATACACTGACCCTCGCCATTTCTAAAGCAGACCTTGCCGAAGATCAGACATTTGCCGTCAAAACCGCAGAGAGTTTGCGGGTAATAAAGCTGTCGGATATCATCTGCTGTGAATACCGCAGCCACGCTGTCATCTTCAGCTTGGCAAACGGCGAAGAAGTATCCAGCCGCACCTTTCGTGAGAATTTTTCAGAATATTGTGCATCTATTTTGAAGGACAGGCACTTTCTGCAATGCCATACCTCGTTTGTGGTCAATATGCGCCGGGTGGAGCGCTTTTCCAAGGACAGCTTCATGCTCTACGGCGGCAAAACCGTCCCCATTGCAGCAAGGCAATATTCTGCGGTACGCGATGCTTACATGGACTACCTGATGGCAAAGGGGGACTGATTATGGCATCACTCTTCCCCGACCTTTTACGTGCGGTCATCACCGATGTTATGCTGGTACTTTTGCTTTCGACCATGGCAACGCCGAAATACAAAAGTAAAGCGGTGTATATTATTGCAACCGCCATAATACTGGTGGCAAATGTCAGCGCCAACTGTTACTTTTATCTGGCAGAAAACTACACTGCTGTATTTTACGTGGACCTTGCGATGCTGATGGTGATCGGCGTTGCTTTGAAGCCTCTTTTTACCGACAAAATCATGCAGTGGTGCTTCAGCTACATCACAATGGTGAATATCTATGCCGTGGTGGTGTTTTTAAGCTATATGCTTTGCGATATTTTTCCAAGACCGATTTATGGCAATGCTTATTTACGCCTTATTTTGTTTTCGGTGATTATTTTTGTATTTCACAAGTGGGTATCAAAGCTTTACCGCAAGGTGTTGGACTATTGGCACATCTACATCTTGCCCGTTGTCTCATTGCTTGCGTGCCTTTTAAGCTATTTTTTCGGCGGTAACATTGAGGAAACGCTGACCAGCAACTATGTACCTCTTTTGTTTGTCATGCTTTTAGGGTTGTCGGTATATGTTTCCATTATCCACTCGCTCAAAACTATAACAAAGCAATATGCCATGCGTGAGGAAAATCAAAAAATGCAGGCGGAGCGGGAGTATCTGCAGCTGGCCGCAGGCAATATGTCTCAGCGGCTGGAACTCATGGAGGAGGTGTCGGCACAAAACAGCCGCGCCGCCCATGACCGCCGCCACTTTAACAATGTGCTTCAGGAGCTTTTAGAGCAAGGAAAAACCGTCGAAGCTGCCGCTTTGCTGCGAAATCAAAATCAAATGGCGCAAAAAATCAGCAAGGTCTACTGCGAAAACCCCGCCGTTAACGCTGCCGTCTGCCACTATGCAGGTCTTGCGGAGCAGGCGGGTATTCCCACAGAGATTGAACTGGATATTCCAAGAGAAGTGACCGTGGATTCCCTGGAGCTTTCCATGGCGGTGTCAAACCTTTTGGAAAATGCAATTCAAGCTTGCGGAAGGCTTGCCGACGGCGAAAATTCTTATCTGCGTTTTACCTGCCGAAGCGTGGGGCGGCTCTTACTGGAAATTGAAAACCCATGTGCCGAGGATACCGCACTTGATGAAAGCGGATATCCTTTTACCAGCAGAAAAGATCACGGCATGGGTAGTAGGAGCGTCATTGCTTTTGCAAAAAAGTATGACGGCGAGCTCATATACAAAATAGAAAACGGTGTTTTTCAGGTACGCATTCTGATTTGAGAATATGATAATTTTTGTTTGTCAAGAGTCAATTTAATTTAATATCAGTTTTTTAAGTGAAAAAATGAGTCTTCTAGGTGTAAAGACTCATTTTTTCTTTTTCTCATGGTAACCTCAGAGCGGTAATTTACAAAATATCATTGAGTTATTGGAGGAAAGGAACATGAAAAAGAAAGTTCTGTCTTTATTGCTGGCGTCCTGCATGGTAATTTCTTTGGCGCTGCTCACCATCGGATGCTCACCTAAAGATGGTGTACAAGCTTTGTGGGATGCCGGTGACACAAGGAATAAGATCGTTGTCATAAGCGATATTCATATCGGGATTGATGACAGCTATGCCGAAACGGTGAAAAACCGTCCCCTGCTGATTGAGTTTTTGCAGCGACTGCAACGCACAACCGATGTACGAGAGCTGGTAATTGACGGTGATTTTCTGGATGAATGGTTTTTACCGGTCTATTATCCCAGCTACACAGATGTACAACAGTTTTATAAAGACGTGATTGCCAACAATCAGGGTGTCATTGATGAACTGAACAATGTGATTGACAGCGGAATAAAGCTTGTCTACATACCCGGAAACCATGACATGACGCAGGAGAACGAAGTTTTACAGAAGACCATACCTAAAATTGTACAGGTCCGGGATGCCAAAGGCCTTGGAACCTACTACACTGGCGACCGCAACGAAATTGCAATTGAGCATGGTCACCGCTACGATGTGTTTTCCGCGCCGGACACGGTTACCAATGCGGAGCTGGCGGGAAATGACCACACTATTCTGCCGGCCGGTTATTTCTACGCCCGTTATGCCGCGACCTGGGTATTGGAGGGCCGCCCCAAGGCGGAAAAGAACTTGCCGGTGGTGACAAATGTGCCGGACAAATCCGACACAGACCAGTATGGGGCTTTTATGTATTACTCCATTCTCAAAAGCGTATCCGAGCGGATGACTCCCAACGAGAGCCCTGATGAAAAAATATTTGATATGCATATGGCAGGCTTTGATGATGCCTACACCTATCTGGATTTCTATCCTGCGCAACAGGCGGACGGAACCATTTCCGCGCCGGTGCTGTTTAAGAATATTCAGCGCACATGGGCGGAGCGTCAGAAAGTCAATCAGGTCAAGGTTCCGAACAGCTTCCTTGAGGCGGTCGCAGGAACTGTGGACTGGGAGTATTATTTCAGACAGGCAAAGGCGCAGTATCTGGAAAATCCGGATGAAAACGTGGATGTAGTCGTGTTTGGTCATACGCATGTACCCTCATATCGTGCCATGGACAACGGAAAATGCTACATCAACGAGGGCACCTGGATTGACCATAACACCGACTATCCGGAAGCCACCCGTACCTTTGCCGTCATTACCACAGGAGAGAAAACCACCCCCGCACTGTATATGTACAATGAGGACGGCTCTTTGACGGATATAGCCGCCAATGTCAGCGAGGCAGAGGATGGCGAAACGGCGTCATCCGCAAATTCATCAGACAATGTGTCCTTTGATACCAAAGCGCTTGAAAACTACGGAGATGCCGACACGCAGGCACGCTATGTGGAAGTGAGCGGCTTAACAAACACTACGGTGCAGACAAAACTGAATCAGGCACTCAAGGAGTTTTGCCTTGCACCGGCTTCTTCTGCCGAAAAAGATACCACTTACGATATTATGCCTGTCTTTGAGTTGGTAGGCGGTGATTTACTGAGCGTCAGGGCATATGATACCGCCTATACGACGGGAGCGGCCTACCCTGTGAGCTCCATACGGACACAGCTTTTCAACTTGACAGCGGGTAATAAGGATACAGGGGATTTATGGAGTTTTATAAAGGATAAGGCTGCGTTCAAACAGTTGATACCGGACAAAAAATTCGGTTTTGCAGCGGCAGGTGTCGAGGGCGAAATACCCGAAGAAGTCAAAGCGTCTGCGTATCAAAAACTTGCAGACAGCATTGACACTTCCGAATTTGCGTCGCAATTTTACTTTGGCGACGGAGGCAGCCTGAATGTATGGTGCGAGGGTGACAACCATGCAACCGGGGACTATTGGCTGTTTAATATCCCTGTCACTGAGTTGGAGAGACTTGCGGCAGACCGTCTGCTCCCAATAATTGATGCAATGAAGAATCTGGGCAATTAAAATTCGGATATGCATATTCAAACACGCGCGGCATTCCGAATGCTCGGGATGCCGCGCGTGTTCTTGATAGAAGGAGTGTGATAGCATGGAAAATCGTCGGCGCAGACAGGAGGATGCGCCCCTTTCTGCTCCTAATGCAGAAGGCAATGTGTGGCCAAAACAGGTTTGCCCGGCTTTTGAGCCAAGAGCCGATACACCGGAGGGCTTACGGCAGTGCTGGTACTGCCGGTGTGCCGATTTTCATTTGGACAAACCCCGTTCACTGGATGTGGGCATATGCTACTGGCCGAAAAAAATTACAAAATAGGAGGATGCGGCAACATGAAAAAAAGAATTTTAAGTATTTGGCTATCAGTGTGCATGGTTTTGACCATGTTACCAATTTCGGCTATGGCGGCAGAAATAGACGCTTCCATTGGTACGAGTGGAGAAATCATCGCATTTGCACCGCTTGACGAAACAGAAAAGTCGGTATCAACCGGCACAGCGATTGAGGATTTGGGTCTGCCTGAAAGCCTGACGGCAACGGTGAGGACAGCCGTAACCGCCAACAGCGGCACATCGGAGGAACCCGTGCAGGATTCGGGTGAGTTAGAGGAGGCTGTTACGCCGGACAATCCGGCAGCGGCAACCACCAGTTCTGCCCTACAAGTAGATGTGAATGAGCAACAGGAAGCGACTGCTCCGAAATGGGAAGAAAAAACCGTGGAGATTCCTGTTGCATGGACATCTGAGCCGAAATATGGCATGGACGCCGAGGGCGTTTATGTATTTACGCCGGTGGCAGCAGGCTATACGGTAAGTGCCGACCTGCCGGAAATCACCGTGACGGTGGGGATGCAGCCACTGATGATGGCACTGCGGACAGGTACTCCTGCCACCTACGGCGACTTTTCGGTCAGCATAGATGAAGGTGGCGCTGCGCCGACATTCGACGGCAGCAACAATACACTTACCTTTGGCACGGCGGGTGAATACACCGTTGGTATGGCCGATGGAAAAAGTTCCACCTCTCACCGCATCTTGGTCAGCGCTTCGGGCGTAACGCTGAACCTCAACGGCGTGACAATCGAAGTACCGGCAGCATCGGCTGCGGCACAAGACGGCGCAACTGCCTTGACTGTGCCAAGCGGCACAGTCACCTTAAATGTGATTGCGAATAGTTCCCTGACAGGCGGCATGGGCAACTCCAATTTTATGGCCGGCGGCAAAGGCGGCACAGGAATCAGCGGCAATATTGCTGTCATGGGTACGGCAACACTCACCGTCACCGGCGGTGCAGGTGGATCGCTTGGGTCAGGCGGCCAAGGCGGCGCTGGTATCAGCGGCAATGTTACGGTAACAGGAGCGGCGACACTTAATGCCACCGGCGGTGAAGCTGGATCGACTGATTGGGGAACAGGCGGCCAAGGTGGGGACGGTATCAGCGGGGGTGTTACGGTAACAGGAGCGGCAACACTCACTGCCACCGGCGGCACAGGTGGAGCAGGCACTACCAATGGCATAGGCGGTACCGGCATCCGCGGAAATCTCACCGTCACAGACAGTGCCACAGTTAGCGCAGTCGGCGGTGCTAGCGCTTCGGAGTTTGGTACCCCCGTCAATGCGCTCGGCAGCACATTGACCGCCATTGGCTTTGTCATCAAAGGAGGATTTACCGGGAGTACAGATGTGATAACCAGCGACGATACCCGTCTTAATCAATACCGCTATATCACGGTTGAGCCGGACTCCCCTCCCCCAGCGGCAGAGCCGCTTTATACCGTCGCTGTGGATACGCCGCTAAAGATCGAGGCTTTACCTATTTACGGAAATCCACCAGTGGATGAAATGTTTCTTCCTTCGCACGGATTTACACAACCAACAGACGGAAGTAAAACCGCAGACCTGTATTGGGACTCAGGTAGAACTACTCCAATAACATATGGGGAGACTAATTATCCAATTACTTCAACTCTTCAAAACACAATTTATTTTTATGCAAAAAATCCGGGAACTTATACGTTCACCGCTACATTTATTGATGATAGTGGGATAACTAATAATTATATAATCAATGTGACGGTGACAGCTTATACGGGTGTTACAGATGCACAGGCAGTCGCCGCTGCAAAAACCGTTCTGGTTGACGGAAGTGTCGATGTCGCTTTCGGTGCATCACAGGCTGATAAAACAGCCGCCGTTCAAGCCTATGTGAACGCCTTGCTCACCGGGGATGCCGCAGGGGTAACCGCAACCGTTACCTACAACAGCGGAACCGGGAAGTATGATGTTGCCATCTCCAAGGGCAGCGTGCATGACACTACAAGCCTTTCCATGACCGTGAATGTTGCCCCTGATCCGGATATTGCAATCGTCGCTGCCGCAAAAACTGCTGCACAGAACGCAAGCTACGCTGACATGATCCAAGCTGCTGCAACGGATGAAGCTGCTATTCAGGCGGCACTGAAGTCCACCGCAGAAACAGCAATCAATAACAGCAATATCACAGTTACCATAAACAAGGTCAGCTATATCGCACCAATTGCGGGAACTTCCGCAAATCCCGGCGGTACAGATGGAAGCTACATCTTTACAGTGACTGTTTCTAAGGGAACCCAAAGCGAGACAACAGTGCAGAAAACCATTACCATCACGGCAACGCCTTATACCGGCATTACCGATGCACAGGCAGTCGCCGCTGCAAAAACCGTTCTGGTTGACGGAAGTGTCGATGTCGCTTTCGGTGCATCGCAGGCTGATAAAACAGCCGCCGTTCAAGCCTATGTGAACGCCTTGCTCACCGGGGATGCCGCAGGAGTAACCGCAACTGTTACCTTCAACAGCGGAACCGGGAAATACGATGTTGCCATCTTCAAGGGCAGCGTGAACGACAGCAAGAGCCTTTCCATGACCGTGAATGTTGCCCCTGATCCGGATATTGCAACCGTCGCTGCGGCGAAAACTGCTGCGCAGAGTGCAAGCTACGCTGACATGACCCAGGCTGCTGCAACGGATGAAGCTGCTATTCAGGCGGCACTGAAGTCCACCGCAGAAACAGCGATCAATAACAGCAATATCACAGTTACTATAAACAAGGTCAGTTATATCGTACCAATTGCGGGAACTTCCGCAAATCCCGGCGGTACAGATGGAAGCTACACCTTTA
>JAEVZU010000289.1 GCA_023392075.1 Bacillota bacterium
GGGAGGCAGTTAGCTTGTCTCATTACTATTTGTGTCGCCGGCGGTATCGGCGAAATGGAGGTTAGCTTGAAAGACTTCGCTGACGTTCGTCTTCCAAACTAACCTGTGAATTTATGGCCGTGCGAAACATGGCTTAGGAGGTTAATATGAAGCTTTTGTATTTTGACTGTTTTTCGGGAATAAGCGGTGATATGACCCTGGGTGCGCTGATAGACCTGGGGATAGACCATAAAAGGTTTCTGGAGGAAATGGATAAGCTTAACCTTGCAGGTCTGAGGTTTGAAATTTCTACAGTATATAAAAATGGTATAGGGTGCACCGATGTGAATGTAATATTAGAGGATGAAGACCTTTCACATGAACATATCCATGAACATCAACATGAGCATAGTCACGAAAAACATCATGAACATAGAAACTTATTTGATATTGAAAAGATTATTGACAACAGTTCATTGTCGGAGCGCGTTAAAAGCCTCAGCAAGGCAATGTTTAACAGACTGGCCAAGGCTGAAGCCAAGGTGCATAGGACCACAATAGAAAATATACATTTTCACGAGGTTGGAGCATTGGATTCAATAGCGGATATAATCGGAACGGCAGTCTGTATAGATATATTGAATCCCGACAGGATAATGAGTTCTCCGCTGCACGACGGAACAGGTTTCATTACCTGCCGGCACGGCATTATTCCCGTTCCCGTACCTGCCACCATGGAAATCATGACACAGGCGTCAATACCCTTTTATACCATTGGGGTTGAAAATGAACTGATTACACCTACGGGAGCGACAATAATCGCAACTCTGGCCGAAGCTTTCGGAAGTGTACCCTCCATGTCGGTTAGGCAGGTTGGTTATGGCTCGGGCAAAAGAGAAATGGAGATTCCGGGAGTTTTAAGAGTTGTACTGGGAGACTGTAACATCTAAATTCATACATTGCAGGAAAAGTTTAATAATATTGCAAGAGTGTATGAAGATAAAAGAGGTGACCATTCTGAAATCAGGAATTAAGCAGTTAATTGAAATATACATGGTTTTTTTTAAATTAGGTGCTGTGAGCTTCGGCGGAGGTTATGCAATAATACCTTTAATCGAACAAGAGGTTGTAGAGAATAAAAGGTGGTTGGAAAGAGATAAAATAGTTGATATTTTTTCTGTAGCCCAGGCTTTGCCAGGGGCTATTGCAATTAATGCATCAACCTTTGTGGGTTATTCGGTTGCAGGTATTCCCGGGGCTATTGCCGCACTGCTTGGGAATGTAACTCCGTCTGTAGTTATTGTTATGACACTTTCGGTTCTATTTACAAAGATTAGCGGATATCCTGCGGTTAAATCCATTTTCAAGGCTATATACCCTGTAGTTGTGGGCCTGATTCTTTATGCTGCATATAAAATCGGGAAAACGGCAATTAGTAATTTGGCCAGTGTTGTAATTGCTGTTGCTGCTTTTGCAGCATCTCTGTTTATGCACTTGGATCCGATACCTTTAATTATTGCCGGCATAGTATGTGGATTGGCAATCCACTGGATTAAAACGCTTAGTTGCACCAAAGAAAAAAAGAAAGGACGTGAGCTATAAATGGGTGTCCTTTTTAAATTGTTCATAATGTTTGTAAAATTATGTGCTTTTGCTTTTGGCGGCGGGTATGTAATGATCCCGAGTATGGTAAAGGTTTCTGAATCAAATCACTGGGCCACTGCAGCCGAGTTGACGGATGTCATTGCCATTGCGGGAATGGCACCCGGTCCGGTAGCAGTAAATGCCGCCGTGGGCTTCGGATACAAGGTGGCGGGATTTTCAGGAGCTGTTGTATCGTTTCTCGGCATAGCAATTCCCTGTGCCGTCATTGTAATAGTTGTAGCAACCTTTTTTTTCAAAGCATATAACCATCCGTGGGTGCAGGCTGCCTTATATGGCTTGAGACCGGTTATAACCGGAATAATCCTGTATGCGGCTATAAGCCTTG
Source organism: Bacillota bacterium (assembly GCA_023392075.1). Classification (GTDB taxonomy): domain Bacteria; phylum Bacillota; class Clostridia; order Acetivibrionales; family DSM-1351; genus Ruminiclostridium. The sequence goes on from JAEVZU010000289.1 coordinate 1,970, forward strand.
CATTAAAAAACGGAATGATATTGGCATCGGATAAAACTCTAATTCAGCATGGTCTGAATATAAAAGTGGCAGGAGTAAATCTGCTGGAAGTCAAAAGTTTAATTCTTATTGCTGCTACATTCCTCATATTGACCAAAACAAAAATACAGCCTATATTTCTGATTCTTGCTGCTGGAGTTTTGGGAGTTTTTTTATATTGATATTGTTGAAAAAGCATCAGAAATTAGCGTGTTGTACAGTTGATTTGTGATGCTTTTCCAATTTATTCAGCCTGAGTTTTCTATATTCCGTGGGGCTTAATTTTAGATTCTTGAAAAAGACCCTTGAGAAGGTTTTATAGGAGGTAAAGCCTGTTTCAAAACAGATGTCAAGCACTGAAGAATCTGTAGAGAGCAGCAGATTGCATGCCTGTGCAAGTCTTAATTTTTCAAGGTACCGGTGAAAGTTTTCCCCGAGAAGCTGATGAAAGGATGAGCTTATATGGGGAATACTCATGTGGAATTCTTCGGATAGGCTTTGAAGAGAAATTTCCTTATAATAATTTTGAGATACGTAGGTAATGATATCCCAGACTCCGCTCTTCTGGCAAAGTGTCTGTTTCCCTTCGGTGAAACTGCTGTTGGATCTGTTTCTGTCAAAGGTAATCAGGAGTTCCGTCAGTTTGCTTTTAAACATCAAGGTACTCCACAGCTTGCTGTCGGAAAGTTCCTTCAGCATGGAACTTAATATATTTGTGATATCCTCAGTGACCTGCTCGTCAAAGTAGTTATATGGAATCTCATCAAATGCGGCTTTGCTCAGAAGTTCAGTCAATGCCAGGAAATCTCCCTTTCTGTCATAAAAGCTTTCTATCCTGATACTGCCCACAAACATAAGCAAAGGATTTTCGGGAGAAGTCTCAATCTCATGAATGTGATGAGGAAAAAGCAGTGTAAAGGTTCCGGGCTTGAGAACATGTTCTATGCCGTTTATTTTTTCCTTTGCCTGGCCTTTAACTGTAAAATTAAACTCAATATAATTATGACAGTGAGGAAAAACGTGATAGTTTAAACGGTCTACCCTGAGTGCAAAGGGTAGATTTTCACTTATCCATTCCTTATGCGAGACAAAATTCGGTTCCATTTGTTCACCCTCCATATTATAAATAGTACTTTACCTTCGCCGACAATTTATAGCAATTGTTTTTAATCGTGCATCTTATTTTATAAAGTTGTACTCGCGTAACCGTATAATCGGGCCTAAACTGTTCAATTACAAAGTTAAAGGTTAATTTTAAACGGCACTGTGAGTTAAATTATAAGGTAAAGCTTTCCCGGAGTCAAATCATGAATGATGCGGCTGTCTTGCAATAATTAATTGTAGAAACAAATTTCTTGATATTAAATTTTGAGATATTTAATATAATTTTGGCATGACTTAAGATCTTCTATTTTTTAAGATTGTTATAAAGATAATTTTTATTTATGGAGGTCAATATGCCATATTATTTCAAAAACATGAAAGACAGACTGCCCGGCGTACTTAAAAATATAAAGTCGGCAATGTACAAAAGGGTTTCTTCACTTGACGTAGCAGTCTGGATTACGCCGGAGCCTGTAACTTTCAAGGAGAGAATGTCCGGTGTTAAGAAAGATGTTACCATTGGTCAAAGCTGGGGGAAACTGTGGGACTGCGGTTGGTTCCATTTTACCGGGGTTATGCCTGACTCCTCAGAAACAGAAGTTGATGGTAAAGAAATTATTTTACTCATTGACATTAACGGAGAGCTTTGCGTAGTAGACGATACCGGGAAGCCGGTCAGAGGTCTCACAACTTTTTCCTCGGAATTTGATTATACGCTGGGAAAGCCGGGAAAAACGGTTTACAGGTTTGACCGGCCTTTAAAAGCGGGAGAAAAAGTGGAAATATGGGCAGATGCCGGCTGCAATGATCTTTTTGGAAAATATCAGGACAGCGGGACTGTAAAAGATGCCTATATTGCTGTTGCCAATAAGGAAATGGAACAGCTTTATTATGATTTTGAGGTACTGCTGGATTTGCTGCAGCAGCTGCCCGAAGACAAGGCCAGATACCATAGCATTCTGCGTGCCCTGAATGAAGCAGCAAATATTTTAACGGAGTATGACAATTCTGAAGCAAAAAGGGCCAGAGATATATTGGCCGTTGAACTTAATAAAAAGGGAGGAGATCCGTCTCTTAAAATTAATGCCATTGGGCACGCCCACATTGATCTGGCCTGGTTATGGCCAATCCGTGAAACCATCCGCAAGGGTGCCAGAACTTTTTCCACGGCCTTGAGAAATATGGAACGTTTCCCCGATTATATATTCGGAGCCAGCCAGGCACAGCTGTACCAATGGATCAAGGAATATTATCCTGCGCTGTATGAAGAGATAAAACAGCGTATCAGCGAGGGCCGGTGGGAGGTCCAGGGTGCCATGTGGGTAGAGGCTGATACAAATGTATCCGGCGGAGAAGCCTTGATAAGACAGTTACTTCAAGGGAAGCGTTTCTTTCAGCAGGAATTCGGACAGGACATCAGAAATCTGTGGCTGCCCGATGTTTTCGGATATTCTGCGGCCCTGCCTCAAATACTGAAAAAATCCGGTGTGGATTATTTTATGACAATTAAACTTTCCTGGAGCAAGTTCAATAAGCACCCTCACCATACCTTCTGGTGGGAGGGCATCGACGGCAGCCGGATTCTTGCACATATGCCGCCGGAAGGAACCTATAACAGTTCTGCCGCACCAAGAGCTGTCGCCAATTCCGAGCAGGAATTCCTGGATAAGGGTGTTTCGGATGAATGCCTGCTGTTATTCGGCATAGGAGATGGCGGCGGGGGGCCTGGGGAAGAGCATCTGGAGAGACTGAACAGGGAACGTGATTTAAATGGTCTGGTTCCGGTAACCCAGGGAACTGCACAGGGCTTTTTTGACAGGATAGAAAAAGCATCTTCTTTGTTAAAGAACTGGCATGGAGAGCTGTACCTTGAATACCACCAGGGGACCTATACCTCCCAGAGCAGAAACAAAAGATATAACAGAAAGCTTGAGCTGGCTCTGCGTGAACTGGAATTTGCCTCAGTGCTGTCCATGGTAAAGTCCCAATGCAATGAAATAACCGAAGAAGTTTATCCTGCGGAGCTTTTGGATAAGACCTGGAAGGAGATGCTTTTATACCAGTTCCACGACATTTTGCCGGGATCATCCATAGGCAGGGTCTATAAGGAATCTTTGGAGAGGTATGCCTCAATGCTCGGCCAGGTGGAAAGTGAGACCGGGAAAAGGTATTTATCACTGAGTGCAGGAGAGGCATCTGGCAAGCATGCCGGAAATGTACAGATATTCAATTCGCTATCCTGGGAACGTGAAGAATGGATTTCCTATGAAGGTGATTGGATCAAGGCAAAAGTACCTCCCATGGGATATGCGTCAGTACCGGTAAAAGCAGGGAATGTAAGTGCTGCAAGTACTGCAAGTACTGCTGGAAGAGCTTCAGCGACAGATTCGATAGAACAGCTGCTCAGTACCGGTGATATGATGGAAAATGATATTTTTTCAATTACCTTTTCAGAGGACGGGTTTATCAAATCAATATATGATAAAGCCGAAAAACGTGACGTAATACCTGAGGGGACAATGGCTAACGGGCTGGCGGTATACGAAGATAAAGGCGATGCCTGGGATTTTCCTGTATACTATGATGAAAAACCAGGCAGGCTGCTGCAGCTTGCAGAAAGCAAGGTCTATACCGACGGTCCGCAGCTCATAAGACAAAGCAAGTACCGGACACCATCGGGTCAATCCACCCTGGAGCAGAAAGTTGTCTTAACATTGGGCAAAAGACAGATTGATTTCATAACAACCGCAGACTGGAATGAAAATTCTCAAATGCTCAGAACATCTTTTCCGGTAAATGTTTATGCACAGGAGGCAACCTGTGAAATACAATTTGGAAATGTAAAGCGTCCCACACATAGGAATACTTCCTGGGATATGGCAAAATACGAGGTCTATGCCCACAAGTGGGTGGATATTTCACAGGGCGACTACGGTGTTGCGTTATTGAATGACTGTAAGTACGGACATAAGGTTCTGGACAATATACTGGATTTGAACTTGCTGAGAAGCACCAGTTTTCCTGATACCGAAGCAGACCGGGGACAGCACGTATTTACCTATTCCCTGTTCCCTCACAAGGGAGACTATATACGGGGAGGTGTTGTTAAGGCGGGCTATGAATTGAACGTACCGCTTAAAGCCATTCCTGCAAAGCCGGATGTAAAGTCTGAGTCACTTCTTTCGGTGGAGGCTGGAAATATAATCGTGGAATCGGTCAAAAAATGTGAGGACAGCAATGCCTTGATAATAAGAATGTATGAATGCCATGGCACAGGTATAAGTACAAAAGTTAACTTTGGATTTAAAACAAAGGATATCAGGCTTGTAGACCTGATGGAGAAGGAAACAGATCAGGAGGGCTTTGATAAGGCTGCCGGAATGCTCACGTTCAAACCTTTTGAAATTCAAACGTTAAAAGTATCAGTTTGAAATAGCAGGATTTTAATGAAAAATTATAAATAAATGTTCCCCAACCTCGTTGAAACGCACCTCGGGAAAGAAAATTTTTCTACAGCCGAAAAATTTTCTATTGAACTTATGCGTTATAATCATAAGACTACCCCTTAAGGCATATATATACACTGTAGACATTGCCTGTGTAGCTTTAGAAGTCAATTACAGCAAAATCTCAATTGCTGGCCGGACTTGTTGTAATTGACTTTGCCTACTTTGCACACAGGAATGATTGAATAATAACCCCTTATCTTTCATGGAACGTATTCCTTGAAATGCAGGTATTATTATCTGATCATTCCTAGAATTGCCTTATCAAAGGGGGGTATAGGTTGAAGGAATATATAGAAGAACGGGTTTTGGAGCTCGCGAATTATATTATCGAGAAAAAGACAACAGTACGATATGCGGCTAAAAAGTTCGGGATCAGCAAGAGCACAGTACACACAGATGTAACTAAATGGAGAGAATTATAATTAATACATTCATAAGCTGAAAACACCGTAAAATACGGTGTTTTTTATTATATCACAAAAAAGGGAGGATGTTAATTTATGGACGAAGGTAAATCAATTCAGCAGGGAGTAGCAGAAAGAATTATTAGAGGTTTAAGAAGTAAAGGTTTTGGTGCAACACCGGTTAATATGAGTGGAAATGAAAACAACTGGGATATTGAGAAAATATGTGTAACAAAACAAGGTAGAGATCTATGTGATATAAATTGTCATACTGGAACAATATCATATTTGAATTCGTTTGACCGGGATGAGATTAATACGATCCTGGAACTTATTAAAAATCTTAGGGAGCAGGATGAACTTTTTACAAAAGCTCCATTCTTGGAAGTGGAAGGGGGGGAAAAATATAAGCTTCTCTCGCAATATAATGATGTTGTACTTGCAGCACGTGAAGTCACAACACTTGACTATAATAAACAAAAAGTTTATCAATTTGATTATGTTACATGGGAAAAAGATAAAGCAGTTGAGGGTGTTCAGTCCGGTAATTACTTTGGTGAGAATTATGCATCAGCCAGGGAGGATTTTGCTCAACGATCTGGCCTTATTAACAAAAATAAACATTTCAGTGAGACTGAAATGTTAACTATATATTCTGGGCTTGTAAAGATCCAAGAGTATGACATGTCTTGGGATCAAGAAAAAGTTATTGATTCAATTAAAAATAAGATTAGTAATGTTATTCCTGACTTGAATGAAGAAATATTTCAGGCCAGTCCTAAATATATAGAAAATGAAAAATATCAGAGAAAGAACAATGGCCTTGAACAAGACGAAGATGGTAGATCAGATGATGAGTTTGAACTTGAATGTATTGAATAATAAATAGAAGGAGGAAGCAAATGGCATACATAGCTAGTAAGGGCGACAGTGTCTATTTCACAAACTGGCACCAACTACAGGGAGGAACCCCAATGCCATGTGATCCTGGAAAATGGACAGGAGTTATTGAGAAAGCTGGTAAAAAGATCATGGTCAGGAGAGATATTGATGGTTGTGTACAGGAATGCAAACCAAGCGAAGTTTATAAAGGATAGTGGCATATGTTTATTATCACAATTTAGGTATGATGTGCAGCCAGGAGCTGTCAGAAAGGTATGGTGTACATGAGTAAGGCTAAAGAAAATGGGAAACGGGTAAAGGTTACTAACTGGAAGATTGGCAAAAATGCTTGTGAAACTCCTTGGTGTACAAGAAGGATCGGGGATGTTTGGATGGCAATCTTTGAAGGAATTAACGGCGAGCCTTGTAGTCTAAACATACATGGGGATTCCTTTATAAACAATGACAGATTCGAACTGAGTAAATATGATTTTATAACTGCCAGTAAAGAAGCTGATGAAATATACAGGTCTGAGATTAAACAGGCAATAATATATCTCCAGGAACAGTTGAGTTTAATGTCAAAAATTAAGTTTTTTGAATTCAAAAATTATCCATACTTTGCCATGATATGTGCCGAGACTGAGCAAGAAGCAATTAAGTGTTACCAGGAAGAAGTTTGTGATATTGATGAAGAAAACGGGCCACCAAATGAAATTACGGAAGAAGATGCTCGAATTAAATATTTAAGTCATAGCAAATCTGAACATGAACAGGAATTATCTGAAGGTGAATTTGAAGAATATCTTTCCGATTCAAAGCCTTGTGTTTTATTAATAGATTCCTGTTTGGTTTAGTTCGGGATATGAATATAATGTGTCAATCTTGGATTGGCAGAAAAGAGGAATAAAATATGAGGGAAACCATAAAAGAATGGAAAAATGAATGGATAGAAACTAATGGAGAAACAGATGAATTAGAAGTATTAATAAGTTACAGTTATTCAGATAAAGATGGATATATTTATGAGGGAAGTTTTGCGAGTATACCCGAAGAATTAGAAGAAAAGAAGGTTGTCGATTGTGGTAAGATTCTTGATTCAACTGTTCCTGCTAGAATTGGGGCATACTCATTAAGAATTTAAAACTGCAACCGTTGAAAGGAGATACTATGTTAAGAGATATTAAGTATATGAGTATTGAACTTGAAGCGTATTTGTCTGAACATAAATATTTTGAAAAAGTAAGAAATGCGGTTAATGAACTGTATGATGCACATGTTACTGAAATTCATGTTGACCATGAATATTTCAGTAGTTTTAGTGAAACAAGCGATAATTACACTGCATTGCTTTCATTTGGTAGTGGTAAAGGAAGGTTCTTTGTATATTATAATTTTAGCTATAATAAGCTTAATGAGAAGTGGGAATCTATTGATTTATTTAAAGAAACTGGAACAGTATATTTTGATTTCCCTGATAAAATACAAGATGAATCAAGCGTGTTTAAACTTAAAGCTAATATACTATATGAAAAACGTTAATTTACTGTTTTGGTGCATGATATAAGAATAAGTCGCAGTTATCAACTGTCAGAAAGGTATGGATAAATATATGTTATATGAACTGAATAAAGAAAAAGCAGTTGATCAAACCTTACTTAGTGGTATCATTGAAAATGTAGCTGATTTCATAGAAATGGATAGTAAAAAAGTTGCATTCTTTGTTGAAAGAATGGGTTTTACCTGGATTGATGAACCAGATATTATTGGAGCAACAGATGTACAAAAGAAACGAATTATAGATCTGAGAAATCTTCTAAGGAGGATGTTTTAATGGGCAACCAATACATAGAAGATAAATCTACATTTATTAAACTGTTTTCATTGTTTACAAGTATAAGTGTAACAAAATTAAATTCATTTTTAAAAAAACAGAACTTATCTATATTATTCGAACATCCAAATGCAATAGGCGTAACGCCAGAACAATTAAATAAGATTCAGCAATTGCAGAAGTTGAATTCTCTATATAATAACCTAAAAGACAATGATCAAAAATACTGTATTGGAACATCAAATAGTGCTATAGAATATTTCCAGAATTACTTGAGTGATATAAAGGATAAGGAATATTTAGTATGTGCTTATTTAGATTCAGGAAACAATATTATTTCAACGGATGCTATAAATGGAACAGTAAATGAAGTAACCATATATCCAAGAGAAATTATAAAAAATGCTATTATGTTTGATGCTAGATCAATTATCATTTCGCATAATCACCCTAGTGGAAGAGCCAACCCAAGTCCGGTTGATATTAATCTTACAAAAACAATAGCAAATGCAGCAGAAACAGTTGGCATAGAATTGTTAGATCATATTATCGTTGCAGAAGAATATTGTTACAGTTTCAAGCAGCACGGTATTATGCCAAGTGTAAGTAGCTTTGTTTCTAATAGTGCAAGTCAAAGTCAAGAACATGAATACGAAGATTACGCTGAAATTTAATTGAACCATATTTATTAGAGGATGGATACCAACGGATGCTAACATATAATAAAATATTTGACGATACTATAAAGCAAATTACAAGTAATGGGCAAGACTGGAAAAAGTTTTTAAGATTCTCCGGACAACTGTTCAAATATGATTTTTTTGATAAAATATTAATATATAATCAAAGGCCAGATGCGACAATTGTTGCAGATATGGACACCTGGAATAAAAAAGTAGGAAGATGGGTTAATAGAGGAAGTAGAGCAATAAAGGTAATTAGTGAAGATCATAAAAGTATTAGGTACCTGTTTGATATATCAGATACTCATGGTGAGCTAACGGCTAGAATTAAAAATTACATAATTAGATCTGAAGATGCTAAAAGATTTGTAATTAATTATATTGGTGGATCTGAGAATAAAGACTTTTCAGCATTTGTTGAAGATCTGTGTACGGAATTATTGCATAATAATACTATTAAAGACGAAAATATAGAAACCTTCATTTATGAAAGTGTGATATATTCAATTTCCAACCGGTTGGAATTGGATACTGAAGAACAATACAATTTTGAAAATGTTCTGCTTCAAATTGACATTAGCCAAGCTACAGAATATGCTACAATTATTTCAGGTATAAGTGAACAAGTATTAAAATTGATAGAAAAACCAGCTAGAATATATGAACAAAAGGAGAGAGAAATTAATGAGAGTGGAATACATAGAGGGAATTGGAATGGTAGAGTTTCCGGAAACGACAGAGGAATTGGAAGCAGCGCAGAAGAAGGAAACGAAGAATATAAAAGAGCAAAAAGCGATATCAGAGATGGAATACAAGGAGGAACAGGATGGCATTCTATACCCGGAGATAGACTTATACGAGATTCAATCGGAGGAAGGGATGCCAACAGGGATTTTCGCAATGGAATCGATCAAGTACTTAACAGTGAATCATCCGAACAGAGTTCAAGAGATGAAAATTCAGGGAACATGGTTCAGTACGATATATCAAATAGATACGGAAGCAGTTTTAATGATGGACAAGATCCAGAAACAATTGAAAGAAAAACATCCGCTACCCAAGACGGAGAATTTCATGGAATTGTTGAAATACAACACGTGGATCAGGGACACAGCCCAGGAAATCGTACTAAGCGAAGTGGTTCGAAAACCAAGGTAACAGTTCAGAACGGCGAGTCATCAGAAAATGATGGCTCTATTTTTTTACCTCAAAAACAACAAACCTTATTTGAATTAATTGAAACAAATGAAAATGCATATAAGAATATTGGGGAAGAATCCCAAGGGGAAAATAAAGGAACCGGTGATAATCTTGATGAAAACATATATGAACTTCATGAATCGCAAAAGATTGAAAACATTCAAGGCGATTATGTCGCAATAGTCAGAGATAAAATCAATTATAAATATAATCCATTAGATAATATCAGTGCCGGGGGACAAAAATCAAAATATAAGGCCAATATTGATGCTATTAAGTTACTGAAAGATATTGAAAAAGAAAACAGGTATGCTACAAATTATGAACAAAGCATTCTTATACGGTATACCGGCTGGGGAGGATTATCTCAAGTATTTAATCCAGAAGCTAAAGGTTGGGAGAATGAATATAATGAATTAAAAAATCTGTTATCAGAAAGTGAATATAATAGTGCAAGAGCTTCAACACCGAACGCTCATTATACAGATCCGGTAGTGATCCGGGCAGTATATAAAGCACTAGAAAGATTTGATTTTAAAGGTGGAAATATAATTGAGCCGGCATTAGGGTCCGGCCTTTTTTATTCCTTAATTCCGGAAAAAATATCGGCTAATTCCAATTTGTTTGGTGTAGAATTGGACAGCATTTCAGGCAGAATATCAAAGCAGTTATATCAAACAGCCGACATAAGAATTCAGGGTTTTGAAGAAACTGATTTCTCGGATAATTCTTTTGATGTTGCCATTGGAAATGTTCCATTTGGAGATTACAAGCTGCACGACAAAAGGTATAACAAGCTAAACCTGAATATTCATGATTACTTCTTTGCGAAAACCTTGGACAAGGTTAGGCCTGGTGGAGTAATTGCCTTTATAACCACAAAGGGAACACTTGATAAGGCAAACAGTTCTTTCAGGAAGTACCTGGCAGAACGGGCTGAATTAATTGGTGCAATAAGGCTTCCCAATACCACATTCAAGCAGATTGCCAATACCGAAGTAACCACCGATGTTATCTTTCTTCAGATACGCGAGCATCCGATAGTGCTTGAGAATGATCCAAATTGGATTGGATTAGGTTATACAGAGGATAATGTGCCGGTTAATCAATATTATTTGGACAACCCCCAAATGCTATTGGGCAAGATGGTGTTCTTTAAGAAAATGTATGGCAATGAAAATGATACCGGCCTGGCACCTATTGAAGGAGATAATATAGAAGCCGGTTTAAATAAGGCGGTTGAAAATTTAAATGCCAGGATAGAGAGTATAGTTACTGAAAAAGAAGACAGTCAGGAAGATTATATACCTGCTGATCCTGGTGTTAAAAACTTTACTTACGTTGTAAAAGATCAAAACCTTTATTATAGAGAAAACTCCAGAATGGTAAAGGTAAATTTACCTGATAAAACAATTGAGCGTGTTACGGGCTTATGTGAGCTCAGAACTGCGCTCCGTCAAGTCATTGATATTCAAACGGAAGGGTGTACTTTAGATGAGTTAAAACCATACCAGGAAGATCTTCTGAGCATATACAATGATTTTACTAAAAAGTATGGAGCTATAAACTCTCAGGCTAATTTACGAGCTTTTCAAAAGGATTCTGACTTACCTCTAGTATCTTCGCTGGAAGTGCTTGATGAAAAAAGTAATGTAAAATCTTTGGCAGATGTATTCTATAAGCAAACCATCAGGCCATATGAACCGATCACAATGGTTGGTACTGCAGCTGATGCTTTAGCAGCATCTCTGTCTGAAATAGGAAAAGTTGATCTGGATTACATGGTATCAATTTATGAATCCGACAGAGAAAAAATTATAGAAGATCTGAAAAGTATCATATATCTTAACCCTGAAAATATAAAATATGAAACTGCTGACGAATATTTATCCGGAGATGTAAGGCATAAATTGATGATTGCACTGTATTATGCAAAAGAGGACAGTGCCTATGAAGTAAACGTTTCAGCACTTGAGAGTGTCCAACCCATTGACCTGGATGCATCGGAAATTGATGTAAGGTTGGGCACCACATGGATTGAACCTGAAGATATAGATCAGTTTATATATGAAATATTAAAAGTACCTGAGTTTCATAAAAAGGACAGTAACAGATCAAGAGCTGCAGGAATATTTACAACATACAACAGCTTTTCAAGTTCGTGGATAATACATAATAAATCATTGCAATGGGATAGCATGAAAGCAACCCAGGAGTTCGGAACAAAAAGAGCGGATGCCTACAGTATAATTGAAGATACACTAAATCTCAGAAGCGTTGTTGTAAAAGACAGGTATGAAGATGCTGACGGAAAGATCAGATACATAGTAAATAAAAATGAAACAATAGCAGCCAGGTCGAAACAGGATTTACTGAAAGAAGAATTCAGGGATTGGATATTTAAAGATCCTGACAGAAGGAAGAAATATGTTGATTTTTATAATACCAATTTTAACCATATCAGGCTTCGAGAATATGATGGTTCACATTTAAAATTCCCCGGGATGAGTCCCGAAATACTGCTGCGTGATCACCAGAAAAACGGAGTGGCCAGAATACTTTATGGTGGGAATACACTCCTGGCACATGTTGTCGGGGCCGGTAAGACATATACTATGCAAGCTGCCTGTATGGAAATGAGAAGATTAGGTATCGCAAAGAAAGCAATGTTTGTGTTACCGAATCATCTCACAGAGCAGCAAGGTTCCGATTTCTTAAAAATCTATCCTGCTGCCAGTATTCTGGTAGCAACAGAAAAGGATTTTGAAAAAGCAAACAGAAAGAGATTTCTGGCCAGAATTGCCACCGGTGATTATGATGCAATAATTATTGGTCAAAGTCAATTTGAACGAATACCAATTTCAAATGAATTTCAAAGAGAACAAATTAAGAATACTATAGATGAGATAGTTGACTTCATTTATATGATGAAACAGCAAAATGGTGATAAATGGACAGTGAAGCAGATGGAGAAAACCAAATTTAGCCTTGAAGCTAAATTGGAGCAGCTTGCAGATGCACCCAAAGATGATGTGCTGACCTTTGAGGAGCTTGGCGTAGATTGTATATTTGTTGATGAAGCCCACAATTACAAGAACGGTGGAGTATTCACCAAAATGAGAAATGTTGCCGGCATTTCCGGAAACTCAGCTAAGAAGGTACTTGACATGCAGATGAAATGCGACTACATACAGTCCGAAAATAACGGAAGAAACGTAATATTTGCAACAGGTACCCCGGTTAGCAATTCGATGACGGAAATGTTTATTATGCAGCAGTTCCTGCAGAAGCCGGAGCTTATAGAAAAGAGAATACAACATTTTGACTCCTGGGCTGCGAACTTTGGTGAAGTAGTATCAGCTCTTGAACTTGCCCCTGAAGGGCGTGGGTTTAGAATGCGAAATAGGTTTAGTAAGTTTGTTAACCTTCCGGAACTAATGACAATGTTCAAAAACATAGCAGATATACAAACCGCTGATATGTTAAATTTACCTATACCAAGGCTTAAAAATGGAAAGGTAACAGTTGTAACCTCAGAGCCCTCTGAAATTCAGCAGGAGCTGGTCAGTGAAAGTGCTGTCCGAGCTGAAAGAATCAGGAATGGTCTTGTTGATCCGTCTGTTGATAATATGCTTAAGATAACAAATGAAGCCAGGCAGTTTGGTACAGATCCTCGTTTAATTGTTCTGGATGCTCCGGATGAACCGGATAGCAAAATAAATAACCTGGTCGAAAATGTATATCAAAAGTATATGGAATTTAATTCAGTAAAAGGGACTCAGATAATATTCTCTGATGTAGGGACACCAAATGATCATGGAAGATTCTGTTTATATTACGACATAAAGGAGAAGCTTGTAAAACTGGGGATCCCGGAAAACGAAGTATGCATCATACATGATGCCAAGACAAAGAAACAGAAGGAAAATATGTTCTCAGCAATGCGTACCGGCGAGAAAAGAATTATCCTGGGATCTACTTTTAAAATGGGTACCGGTACAAACATTCAAAACAAGCTGGTAGCACTCCATCATCTGGATTGTCCCTGGCGTCCGGCAGATATTGAACAGAGAGATGGAAGATTATTAAGACAGGGTAATGAAAATGAAGAAGTGGAGATATTTAGGTACGTCACAAAGGATACGTTTGATGCATACCTCTGGCAGATAGTTGAGCAGAAACAGCGCTTTATATCCCAGGTAATGACAAGCAAATCTATAAGTCGGAGCTGTGAGGATATTGACGAGGTGGTATTAAACTATGCTGAAATAAAGGCTTTGGCAATGGGAGATCCCAGGATAAAGGAAAAGATGGATCTCGACATTGAAATTAATAAGCTGTCGGTATTAAAGGCAGCCTGGTCAAAACAAAGATATTCGCTCCAGGATAGCATAGTATATTCTATACCCAAAAACTTAAAGGCTAATGAACAAAAAATAGAAGCTCTCAAAAAAGATATTTTACTCAGAGAAAATAATAGGTTCTCGGAAGATGAGTTCAGGATAATTTTAAACAATCAAATATTTACAGAAAAAGAAAGTGCAGGTGAATACCTGCTTATTTTATGTTCTCAGGCTAAAAGAGAGAATTGGAGGGAGGTTGAAATCGGGCAGTATAGGGGATTCAATTTGACTCTTAACTACTCAATATTTTGTAGTGAGTACAGTTTGAATTTAATCGGAAAATATAGCTATGAGATTGAGTTAAAAGGAAATATCTTAGGAAACCTGACACGTATTGATAATGCACTTGAGTTCATAGAGCAGAAATTGAAACAGTGCGATAACCAATTAGTACAACTAAGACAGGATTTAGAAACTGCCAGGGACGAATATGAGAAGCCCTGGCGGTTCGAAGAAGAGTATAAGGTTAAGCTTGCTCGTCAGGCAGAGCTTAATAATGAACTGGATCTTAACAAGCAGGATGAAGTAATTGGTGATGAATCATCAGTAGAGAGTGAGAAGGAAGGACCGCAATTTACCATTTCTTCTCAGTACTCAAGTGATGATGAAGAAGATGAAGGGCTTGAAATATAGCCGGAAAGGATATGGATAGTATGATTATTGATGAGAAGATGAAAGATTTTATAGACAATGAGTTGTCTAAAATTGAAGCAGATAAAGAGAAGGTTGCTGAAGAAAAAATACGGACACGAGTCGAAATATATAAGTTATACAAGGTTGATCATGATGATCGAACTCAGGAGCATAATAAAAGACTTGAGGTATTACAGAACTACAATGATATGCTCGTTAATCAGTATGATCTTCTCTGTAAAAGAGATCTGGTACTATTTAAAATGGTGGCCGGTATTGGAAAAATATCTATGGAAGGCGAAGGCAGAATGAGTCAGGAAATAGATGATAACGAGGAAATATTAAGTTAGTAGCAATATTGGTTGCTATTTGAAAATGATGTTCAAATTGTAGGAGAAGATCCTATTTATTAAGAGAGGAGAAAAAATAAAATGAGTAAAATTATTGCTATTGGAAACCAAAAAGGTGGAGTAGGTAAGACAACAACAGCTGTAAACATGGCAGCAGCACTGGCAAAGAGAGGTAAAAAAGTATTGGGTATAGACCTTGACCCTCAGTTTAATATGAGTGAGTATCTTGGATATGAATACAATACCATATACAGCATATGTGACTTAATGATAGCTACTGCTAACAACGAGCTAAGTGATGAGGTTATAGCACAATGCATAGTACATAATGATGAAGGTATTGACTATATTCCTTCAAACATAAAGCTTGCCAGTGCTGATTTGTTTCTATCAAATGTAATGTGTAGAGAACAAATATTAAAAAGGATTCTTAAGAGAAAAATCTTCGACCAGTATGATGTAATCTTGATAGACTGCCTACCGAGTTTAGGCATTTTGCTTACAAATGCTTTGGCAGCAGCTGACGGTTTAATAATTCCAGTTCAGGCACAAAAATTTGCTCTGGACGGATTGCGACAATTGGAGCAGGTCTATCAAATGGTCAAACTCAATGTAAATCCGGAACTGAATATCGAGGGAGTCATCCTTACGATGTATGATAATACAAACATGTCTAAGGCTGTTGAAGCCGAGCTTGAAGCTAAATACGGCAGTACACTTTATGTAACGAGGATACACAAAAGGATTGAAGCACCAAACAGCACGTATGTACAAAAGAGCCTGGTGTCATATGAAAATAGCGTTCTTGGGGCTGAGTATATACGAGTAACAGACGAGTTTATAGAAAGGAGCCTGGTGTAATTGGGAGTAGGGGGAGGTACTAAAATAGATTTTTCGAAAAAGACGGCGGCAAATGATGCATTCGCCAAAATGTTTAGTTTAGGTTCTCAACCAAGTACTCAAGGTGCTTCGGAGCTTGACATTAATCTGCTTGTTCCATTTGAAAATCATCCGTTTCGACTATATTCAGGGGAAAAACTGAAACGGATGGTTGAATCCATAAAAGAAAACGGCGTAATAGAATCCATTATTGTTAGAAAAAAGGAAGATGGTACATATGAGATTCTAGCCGGACATAACAGAGTCAATGCTTCAAAATTGGCTGGACTTTTAAAAATATCAGCAGATATAAGGGAGAACATTTCTGATGCTTTAGCAAAAATAATAGTGACAGAGACAAATTTCCTTCGACGTGATTTTGATGATATGTTGCCAAGTGAGTTGGCAAAAGCTTTAAAGATGCAGCTTGATGCTTTGAAAGAGCTTAAGAGAAATAATGATTATACAAATGCAATTGAAAGTGACTTAAATGCTGATGGGAGTAAGGACGGGGATGAAGGTGTTCAAGTTGAACACCCCGGGAAAAGTAGAGATTTGGTGGCTAAAAGCAATAAAATGAGTGCACCAAGTATACAGAGGTATCTGAGATTAAATTATCTCAACGAAGGCTTACTAAACATGGTTGATGATGGAAACATCAAACTTGTTCCTGCAGTAAGCCTTTCATATTTATCTGAGGAAGAACAGAATATTCTTCTCAATATCCTGGAAAAGAATGATTATAGAATTGATACCAAGCGAGCTGAAAAACTCAAGGAAAGGAGGGGCAAGCTTACTGAGGATGATATATTGGCCATATCTTCTGGAGAGTTCTTTGAGAAAAAGAAAAAGGCCAAAGTCACAGCGATAACGGTTAAGCCCAAAATTGTTTCAAGGTTTTTCAATGTATATGCAACTCAAACAGAAATAACATCAACAATTGAAGTTGCATTGGAAGAATATTTTGAAAGGCGAAGGAAATTTCAAGAGGATTCTGAAAAAGAAAATAGCGAGGAGGTAGAAGGTCATGAAGAAAATTGATATGTACAAACCAGGAGGGAAAGGTAAGGAGCCAATACGAAAATCAGTTTTGGAGATAACTGAAGAACTGCAAGGCAGACTTGAGAGTCAGGGAATTATTCCTGATTCTTCTTTTTTGTCCTCAAACTTTAAAAGCTTTCAAAAGAATCAGTTTCCACTTGGTAAAGTCTCAGGAACAATTTCAGTAGGAAGCGAAGAAGTTAATGCTTTTTTGAGTATTGCCGGTGAGGAATATTCAGATTTAAAAGGAAGGATGTTTATTGCCCAATTTAAAACCGAGAATAAAGACGCAGCTGGGGCTTTAAAGAAAGCATCAGCTGCACTTAATGTTATGTTAGAAAGCTTTTGGGTTAACACAGAAGATAATGAGAAAGTGAAGGAAACTCAAGTCGATATTAAAGAACAAAAGGATCAGACAAAGAAAACAGAAAAGAATGCAGTTGCAATAAATCAATCTGCAGATCCAAAGGAAGTCGCGGCATCAATACACCAGGCACTACTTAATCCGGACATTGCAGATGAGTTCAACAAGCTTCGGCAGCAGGATAAGAGTATTAATCAACTGCAGTCGGAAGAATCGGTAAAAACAATAACCATTCCAACAGGTGCAAAGGCTCTTAATGATGAGAAGATTGTAAGGCACTTTTCAAAAGATTCAACATTTAAGGAGAATAATCCTGTAAATGAAAATGGCAATATTAATGATAGTAGTTTAAAGAATCAATTGGTCAGTGTAAATTTCACTCCAGAGCAGGCAGAAGTTGTTATTCAATTGTTGGAAGAAAATCAAAAGAAATATGAACCTAAGAGTTCTATGTTTGGGCTACTTGGTGATGTAGTTGGAAAGATGCTGCAGGCATTAAGCAGGAAGCTCGATCAAATTATAGATTCTGAAAAAGTTGTAAATGAAAAGCTCAATTCCATCTACTCAGCAATAAATAATGAGAATTATGAACAGTTTGTTGATAGATATAAAGCTCTCGAGCAAAAAATAAAGTATTGCCACGATATCATTTGTGAAGCAGCTCAAGGACAGAGCATACAGAGTTCTAACATAATCAATCACATATTGAACAAAGAAAAAGTTCCAGTTTCCATCAGAACGCTTCAGAATGCATTCGTTACTGCTATTGACAATAATATTGATTCGGCCCTGAGCATATACAGATATGCAGATGCAAATTTACATGGCGAAGCTCATTTCGATACAATCAGAGGATTTTTAAGCCATGCATTGAATACACTACCGGATAATGAAGCCGAGAAATTTATTAATGTTTCGAGCATCCGGGCATTTGATGACACAGTGATATTCAAAGAAATGATCCGGGCTGAAAAGTATGATCTTCTAAATTCCAGTCTTCAGCACTGTAACAATGTCAATGAGCATGCACCTTCCCTATTCTATTTTGCTGCACAAAGAAAAGATGCTGATGCGCTGCATGTTCTTGCAAGAAAAGGTGCCGATGTAAATGAGAATAATGGTGAAGCATTATATACTTGCTTTGAAACCAATAAGCCTGAAACAGCAAAAATTCTTATAAACTATGGAGCAGATGTACAGTCATTGGTAAGTCGTGTTGAACAGATCCGGAAGGCAGCCCCAAACTATTCGCTTTCAGAAAATAATATAAGTTTCTTGAATGAGCTGTATAAATATTGTGGGCTGGGTGAATATAAGCCATTTGAACAGCAAAATCAAAGAATAGAATCCCAGGATGAGATACACGGTGAAAATGGAGATCTCGGTGTACATGATGGAAGTTGGGAGTGAT
>JAEVZU010000291.1 GCA_023392075.1 Bacillota bacterium
GGGAGGCAGTTAGCTTGTCTCATTACTATTTGTGTCGCCGGCGGTATCGGCGAAATGGAGGTTAGCTTGAAAGACTTCGCTGACGTTCGTCTTCCAAACTAACCTGTGAATTTATGGCCGTGCGAAATATTCAAAGTATTTTTCAAATACTTTGAAAGCGCACATGGCCAATTAACCTCCTTTATTCGCCACATTGCGATAAAGGATATAAGTTTTCATTACATTTTGTGGCCACAAATGTGGCTCATGGAGGTTAATATGTGTAGAGATTTAAAAAAACTGATTATGCAAATGACACTTGAAGAAAAGGCAGGTTTATGCTCAGGTCTTGATTTCTGGAAAACTAAAAGTATTGACAGGCTGGGAATTCCATCAATCATGATGACTGATGGACCACATGGGCTTAGGAAGCAGGCTGGGGATTCGGACCATCTTGGATTAAACAAAAGTGTTCCTGCGACTTGTTTTCCAACGGCTGCAGGCTTGGCTTGCTCCTGGGACAGAAACCTTTTGCAGAAGATCGGAATAGCCCTGGGTGAGGAATGTCAGGCTGAAAATATTGGCATAATACTTGGACCGGGCACTAATATTAAACGTTCACCCTTATGCGGCAGAAACTTTGAATACTTTTCAGAGGATCCGTATCTTTCTTCGGAGATGGCGGCAGGCCACATAAATGGTGTTCAAAGCCAGGGGGTTGGAGCTTCTCTTAAGCATTTTGCAGCCAACAATCAGGAGCACAGGAGAATGACGATAGATACAATAGCGGATGAAAGAACCTTGAGGGAAATATATCTTGCAAGCTTTGAGAACGCTGTAAAGCAATCGAAACCTTGGACTGTAATGTGTTCATATAATAAATTAAACGGTGAATACTGCTCGGAAAATAAATACCTGCTTAACGATATATTAAGAGAACAGTGGGGGTTTGAAGGTTTGGTAGTATCTGATTGGGGTGCTGTAAACCAAAGAGCGGATGGAATGGCAGCTGGTTTGGATCTTGAAATGCCGTACAGTTATGGCACGGGTGACAAAAAGATAGTTGATGCTGTAAAAACTGGAAAACTTCCCGAGAGTGTGCTTAATGCCGCAGTTGAAAGAATATTGAATATAGTGTTTAAGGTGGTTGACAAAGAAAAACAAAATGCTACATATGATAGGAATGCACACCATAAGCTTGCCAGAGAAGCTGCCAGAGAATGTATGGTACTCTTAAAGAATGAGGATGCTGTCCTTCCTTTAAAAAAATCAGGAAGTATTGCATTGATAGGAGCTTTCGCAAAGAACCCGAGATATCAGGGGGGAGGAAGCTCTCATATCAATCCTTCAAAATTGGATAATATTCTCGAGGAAATAACCAGGATCGCAGGCGATAAAACTAGATTAACCTATGCCGATGGCTACCAAGCTGAAACTGATGACATCAATGAAGAACTGATCAATCAGGCAAAACAGACAGCTGCTAATGCAGATGTGGCAATTGTCTTTGCCGGGTTACCGGATAGATATGAATCTGAGGGTTATGACCGTCAACACATGGGGTTGCCCAAAAACCATACAGTACTGATAGAATCGGTTGCAGAGGTACAAAGTAAAGTTGTTGTTGTTTTAAGCAATGGTTCGCCGGTAGAAATGCCGTGGATAGGCAAAGTTAAGGGTTTATTGGAGTGTTATCTGGGCGGGCAGGCACAGGGAGGGGCTATCGCAGATGTTTTATTTGGAGCTGCAAATCCGTGTGGAAAGCTTGCAGAGACCTTCCCGATTGTACTTAACGATAATCCGTCATACTTAAATTTCCCAGGTGAAGGCGATAAGGTTGAATATAGGGAAGGAATTTTTGTGGGTTACAGGTATTATGATAAAAAGAATATTAAAACATTATTTCCTTTCGGGTATGGCTTAAGCTATACAACCTTTGAATATACAGATATTCTGGTTGATAAAAAGGAAATCAGCGACAAAGAAACCTTGAAGGTTTTTGTGAAGGTAAAGAATACGGGTAATGTTATTGGCAAAGAAATAGTACAACTATATGTCAGGGATAAGGAAAGCAGTGTCAGCCGTCCCGAAAAGGAGTTAAAAGGTTTTGAAAAGCTAGAGCTCAAACCCGGTGAAGAGAAGGCCATATCCTTTAGTTTGGACAAGAGATCATTTGCATACTACAGCACAGAGTTATGTGATTGGCATGTAGAGACTGGAGAATTTGAAATAATTATTGGGGGATCCTCCAGGGACATACAGCTCAAAGAAACAGTCAAGGTAAATTCAACGGCGGATCTAAAGAAAAAGTTCCATAGAAATTCCACTCTTGGAGATATGATGGTCAATCCTGCCGGAATTCAAATTCTTAAGCAAATGATAGAAGGAGTCTTTGAAGAAGACGTTGAAAAGGACAATATGATGGCGGCCTTTATAAAATATTTGCCGGTGCATGCATTGAGCAGTTTTTCGCGTGGAAAATTTACTGAGGAAATGATGGAAGGCTATCTGGAGCAATTAAACAATATATAATACTCATAACATGTACATGTGTTTTGTAATAAAGCCGAAAAGTGATTAATATAAAGGGCACTGAAAAAGCCGCTGCTTTATAAGTAGTGGCTTTTTCAGTGCCCTTTAATATATAAGCTTTTCGGCTTTTTCTATACGCTGTTTCAGCTGAGGTTACTGATAAATGGGGTAATATGGCGCTCCCTTGCAGGAAATCGGGAAAGTTCAATATGTAAGAGCCGAAATAAGCTGGATGTCGTAAAAGTGTTAATGGAAAGGCATTAAAATGTTAGCACGGAATCTTGTTTTCCAATAATATTTATATATCGATAATTTTTAATCTTCAATGTATAAAGATATGAGGCATATGTTTATTATGCTTTATATAAGAAAACAAGTTAACAGGAGGATAATTTATGAGAATTGGATTAAAAAGGTACATGACGCTTTTTATGGCTGTATTGATGGTCACGGTAATAATCGGCGGATGTGGTAGCAGCAGCGGTGATTCACAAAGCACAGGAGGAAATAAATCTTCACAGGAAAAAGAAGCACCGAAGGAAATAGAAATAGTTCTTATGAATGCAGGAGCCGGTAATTCAAGGGATGTAGAACTTATACAAAATGAAATTAACAAATACGTTCTTGATAAAATCAATGTAACTGTAAAATTGAGTGTAGTTGCCTTGAGTAACTATGCCCAGCAAATGACATTGATGCTCTCAGGAGGTGAACCTCTTGACTTGATGGTAGTTATGGGCAATCAAATTGCACCTTATGCCAGCCGCAATCAAATTATACCTTTAGATGAGCTTCTGAATAAATATGGAAATGGCATAAATGAGGCGCTGGGCAGTTTTGCAAAAACAGGAAGTATAGACGGGAAGATTTATGCCGTACCAACATTACGTGATCTGAGTACCGGCTTTGGACTGATCATGCGGAAAGATTTGTTGGAAAAGTACAACATAAATTCTGAAGATCTGAAGTCACTTCAGGATATGACACCGGTGTTTGACAAAATAAAAAAAGGTGAAGGTAAGGACTTTTATCCTTTAATACCGAATATGCCTACTGTTACTTTTATGGATAAATATATTACCGTAGACAGATTGGATGATGGTAATGGTGTACTTCTTGATTATGGTTCGAAAGATACAAAGGTAGTTTTTTATGAGGAAACTGAAGAATATAAACAATTGGCCGGTCTCTTTCATGAATGGTATAAGTCAGGATATATTTTAAAAGACATCGCAACTTCCCAGGAGAACTACGGCTCTCTGATGAGGGCGGGCCAGGGCTTCGCTTACTTTAATAATATCAAACCCGGTATACTTCTCAGCGCTAAAAACAATACGGGATATGATTGTGTTAATTTACAGTTTATAGACTATTTTGCAACTACTACTCAAGTTAATTCAATCAGCTGGGGAATTGCGCAGAACAGTAAGAGTCCGGAAGCAGCTATGAAATTCCTGAACCTGATGTATTCGGACCCTAAAGTCGTTACATTGCTGACATGGGGAGTAGAAGGTACTCATTATGTTTATACGGATGATAAAAAACATGTAAAATATCCTGATGGTATTGATGCCAAAACATCAGGCTGGTCTTTGACAGCAGGCTGGGAAATGGGCAACCAGTTTCTGACGCCGGTATGGGAAAATGATGCTGAGGATCTCTGGCAGCAACAGAAGGCTGCAAATGACAATGCAAAAAAATCTATGGCTCTGGGCTTTGCCTTTGATAGTACCAAGGTTAAAAATGAGATTACGGCGATTACCAATATCCGAAATCAGTATAAACCACTTATAGAAAATGGGGTTGTTGACCCTTCATCAGGAATTTTACAGGAGTATATAGGTAAATTAAAGAGCGCCGGGATGGATAAGGTGATTGCAGAAAAGCAATCTCAATTGAATGCATGGTTGGCAGCCAAGTAATAAGCTTTTATAAATAAATTATTGGTGCTGAACTTGTAGGTCAGCCTGTAAGCTGACTTACAAGTTTAGAAATACTTTGTGAGAGGAGTATAAATAAAATCATGTCAATGGTTACTGTAAGGGCTGCAGAAAAGAAAAAACGGTGGAGGCAATATATTCCCATATACTTAATGATGCTGCCCGGCTTTGTCTATTTATTGTTCAACAATTATATACCAATAATGGGTCTGATTATAGCCTTTAAAAATATCAATTTTAAAGTGGGAATTCTAAGAAGTGAATGGGTGGGTCTTAAAAATTTTGAGTATTTGTTTAAGACCTCAGATGCTTGGATTATTACAAGAAATACCATATTATATAATGTCACCTTCATTATTTTGGGTATTATAGTTGGGGTTTCCATCGCTATTTTACTTAACGAAATCAGAAATAAATTATTATTAAAAACCTATCAAACTGTCATTTTACTGCCTCACTTGATTTCATGGGTAATTATCAGCTATTTTACTTATGCTTTGCTGAGTATAGACACTGGAATGCTGAACGCCAGAATACTTCCCATATTCGGCATAGGGGAAATTTCCTGGTTTACTGAACCCAAATATTGGCCTTTTATTCTGACAATCATGAATTTATGGAAAACTTTCGGATTCAATTGTATTTTTTATTATACTTCAATCATGGGTATAAGTGCGGAATACTATGAGGCGGCTATGATTGACGGAGCGTCTAAATTAAAGCAAATACGATATATTACGCTCCCATTGCTGAAGCCTACCATTATAACACTATTTCTGCTTAATGTAGGCCGAATATTTTATGCGGATTTTGGATTGTTCTACCAGGTACCCATGAACTCAGGTGCACTTTTTAGTGTGACGGATGTAATTGACACCTATGTTTTTCGAGGTATGCAGTTGGGTGATATGGGTATGACAACAGCAGCAGGATTTTATCAATCGTTGGTAGGATTTGTGCTGGTTGTATTATCAAACGCTATTGTTGCCAGGACAAGTAAGGAATATGCGTTATATTAATCTAACAGGAAAGGATGTATGAATTTGAAATTGAAATCAAACGGGCAATTACGTGTTTTAGCGAATGTTGTCTTGGCTCTTGCTTCGTTATGCTGTATAATACCTTTTTTACTTCTGATTATTGCCTCGTTGACCGATAATAATGAAATAATAAAAAACGGGTATACTTTTTTTCCAAAAAAGTGGAGCTGGGAGGCCTATAAATATATAATCGGCAGCATGGACAGTATCGTACGTGCATACAGCATAACAATTTTTACTACGATTTTTGGTACAACATTAGGACTTATTATTTCATCCATGCTGGGCTATGGTCTTTCTCGTGAAGATTTACCAGGGAGTAAGGTTCTAAATTTTGCAGTGTTGTTTACGCTGCTGTTTAACGGGGGATTGATACCAACATATCTTGTATACACTCAAATTTTTCATATAAAAAATACAATATGGGCACAAATTTTCCCTGGCTTATTAATAAATGCTTTCATCGTTTTCCTCATGCGTTCATATTTCAGGACAAGTATACCTCCGTCAATTTTAGAATCCGCTAGAATTGATGGTGCAAAGGAGCTTTATATTTTTATAAAAATTGTTTTACCGCTTGCTTTGCCTATTATTGCGACAATTGGTTTAATGCTGGGGATTAATTATTGGAATTCATGGACGAACGGCCTTTATTACATTACAGATACAAAATATTACAATATCCAGAATGTTTTAAATCGAATTTTGCTGGATATACGATCATTAAATTCAGACTTTGCAAGTGGTATGGCAGGTGATATTTTAGCCAGGATGCCATCCTCTTCCATACGTATGGCAATTGCAATAATCGGAGTAATACCGCTGCTTGCCATTTATCCTTTTTTCCAGAGGTATTTTATAAAAGGCATCACCCTGGGTGCAGTCAAAGAGTAAAAACCCTGTAAAGAATAGATCCCAAATAATAAATAACTGCTTATATATATCATGTAATTAAGTTTACACTAACTGATAACAAGGGAGGAGACAGATTATGAAGATCGTTGTAGGTTCAGACCATTGCGGCTATGAACTGAAGGCAAAATTACTGCCGATTCTGCAGCAAAAGCATGAGGTGATTGATTGTGGCTGCCACTCAACAAAGCCCGTTGATTTTCCTGACATTGCAAAAGAGGTTTGTGAGAATATCCTGACAGGTAAAGCGGAACGAGGCATTATGTTTTGCGGTACCGGTGTCGGAGCAGCTATTGCGTGCAATAAAGTGAAAGGGATCCGTGCCAGCGTATGCCATGATATTTACACGGCACACCAATGCGTGGAACACGACGATGTGCAGGTAATCGCAATGGGTAATCAGATCATCGGGAGTTCGGTTGCCGAAGAACTGATTGACATTTTTCTCAAAGCGGAATTTTCCGTAAGCGAGGAATTTCGCCGCCGTGTACGGAAATTAGAACAGATGGATGCAGAGCGGGGATAGCACTATGAAAAGAATAGCTGTTATTGGCAGTCTGAATGTGGACTATGTGGCAAATGTCATGTATATGCCCAAAATAGGAGAAACTGTTTTGTCCGGGGGGTTTAAGATATTGCCTGGAGGGAAAGGTGCAAATCAGGCATATGCCATTGGGCGAATGGGCGCACCGGTTGCCATGTTTGGAGCAGTAGGGAATGATGCAAACGCATTGTTTGAACTTCAGAACCTGCAGAGTGCAAATGTGGATGTTACACACATCTGCACCGTAAACGAACCGACAGGCATAGCCATGATTGCCGTTGATGAGAATGGTGATAACTGCATCGTTGTATCGCAAGGTGCAAACCGTTCGGTGACAAAAGAGTATATAGATGAAAAGCTGGATGCATTGCAGAAATTTGACATCTTCATCTTTCAACTTGAAATTCCGCTGGAAACCGTAGTATACGCTGCTCAAAAACTCAAGGCGATGGGCAAGACCATTATTCTTGACCCCGCTCCTGCACCCGGCAGGTTACCGGAAGAGCTGCTTAATCAGGTGGATTTTGTAAAGCCGAATGAAACTGAACTTGCCATATTAACCGGCATTTTGGATGCTGAGCAGGCATGTGGCGTGTTACTTGACCAGGGGGTTTCGTGCGTTCTTGCCAGTTTGGGTCCGGCGGGTGTGATGGTTCAGGAAAAGGGAAAGCCGGCAGTTCGCTATGAGGTGGAACGTGTCAAAGCAGTGGATACAACTGCAGCTGGCGACAGTTTTACGGCAGCCTTTGCATTTGCACTTGCAAATGCAAGCGGCATTGAACAGGCTGTTCAATTTGCAAACAAAGTAGCTACCGTTGTTGTACAACGTCCCGGCGCACAGCAATCCATCCCGGCTAGTGAAGAAATTCAGGCGATATGGAATGAAACATTTCAGTAGAAGAATTTTAAATGTACGACAGAATAAATACTGTAAGTTGCTGGAAATGCATCAAAGGAGTATTTCTATATATAAAACAATTGTAACTTGATTTAACTAACCAGGAAAATGGAGGATATAATTATGAACCAATCTAGTATTCATGTATGGGAAACTTACGAAGTTTGTCTTAAAGCAAAGAATTCATATATGAACCCATATACGGATGTTGTTGTATGGGCGGACCTGACAGGCCCAAACTTTCATAAGCGGGTGTTTGGCTTCTGGAATGGCGGAAATGAATTCTGCGTGCGCTTGACAGCCGTTGAAACAGGCTTGTGGAGTTATACTACCGGTGCCAGCGTTTCAGATGAAGGTCTGTGTGATTTTCAGGGCAGTTTTTTGGCTGCGCCGTGGAGTGAAGAAGAAAAGCAGGAAAATGCCACACGCCGGGGCATAGTTGGTGCCACACCGGAAGGACACAGTTTTCAATACGCCGATGGCACACCGTACATCATGGTGGGCGATACATGGTGGGCACTTGCAACTAAGCATTTTGCCTGGACGGATGATGAAATTGAACGTCCCATCGGACCGGACATGACCATGAAGGACATGGCACGTATTCGCCGCAAGCAAGGCTACAATACAGTGGGTATGATTGCCGCATTCCCGACATGGGCAACTGATGGTGAGTCCAATCACATTGAAGTCGGTGATGAAAAGCATACATATATTCGCTCGGCCTGGACGGATAATGGATGCCGTCCTCCCAGAGAAGGCGAAGGGCCCATACAGGCAAAAGACATGAGCAATGAAGGCGGCCGCCCATTTGAATTTCCGGGCAAGGTGCCGGGTTATGAGCACATTGCACCGGATTTCGACCGCATTAATCCGGACTATTTCAAAATCCTTGACAAAAAGATGGATTGGCTGAATGCAAACGGATTCACGGTTTTCATTGAGGTAACACGGCGTGACTGCTCCACGATATTCAAAAATTACCACGATTGGCCCATGGTGTACACACGCTTTATCCAATACGTATTTGCCCGGTATCAAACAAAAAACATCCTGTTCAGCCCGATTCACTTTGATGCCCTGCTGCATTCTATTGATGCGCGTGAGTACAATGAGGCAATTAACCTGTTTATCGAGATATACGGTCAGCCGCCGTTTGGTACTTTGATGGGTGCAAACTCGCAGCCGCATTCGCTGATTAATTTCGGAGGGCCGGACGAGCAGAAGTGGATGACGTTCAGCCAGCTCGCCAATTACCGTGAACACGATTATTACTGGCATCTTATAGATGCGTTCCATACCAGCAAACTGCCGGCTATAAATGGAGAACCATATTATTCGGGGCATCCGTCACTTTATTTGCGTGATGATGACGGGAATATCATCGGTGCAAAAAAAGCGGAGGACCCATGGCATCCGGAAGATCACCTCAATTGCCGCAGCGGATATTTCGGCAGCATTGTGTGCGGCGCCTTTGGGGGTATACTGGCGGGCTTCACTGCCGGCTGGAGTGGAAATACCGAACCGGGCTGCGATACAAAGCTGTGGGAAATTTTGAAATTTCCGGCGAGTGAACAATTGCAGCATATAGTCCCGTTCCTGACGGTGCAGGGATTGCGTTACCGCGAACTTATACCCAATGCCGATTTGCTCACACCCAATAAGGTTGGAGACCCAATGGGGCTGCGCGGCTGGGCATTTGCCGCGGCGACGCCGGATAGGGATTTCCTGCTCTGCTATTGTGAAAAAGATTGCCCGAAACTATTTGCGCGCTCTTTGCATCCGTATGATATTTATCGGCTGACCTGGTTTGATCCGCGTACCGGCACTTGGCTAACGGACAGCAGTGTCGACTTGGAAGTAACCTGTTATGGCTTTATTGCGCTGCCGCGTGTGCCTGAAAATACAGACTGGGGATTCTCTCTTGTACGTCTGAACGATACGCATCGTTTGAATCCTCCTCGTGTATTTCCCAATCCGTTTCGCGCAATGCCAAAGACAGACAGCGAAGCAGACTAAATTTATATTCAATTGCTTGGATTTTCAGTGAAATGATTGACATTTGGAGCTCTCTTCTTACTGATGGAACCAGTATTTTAATTATATATATAAGTTGTTCGAAATAAATTCCAAAAAGCCTTCTATGATAAACTCAAAATATCAAAGAAGGCTTTTTTTGAGGCTGATAATCATATTAAAAATATGCGGGACATGCTTACTTGGAACCGTATGGCAAAGAATGTATAATGATGATGTTAAGCAAACAGTACTTATGGAGAATAAAACCGCTAAAACACGAGTTATTGTATTTTGAATTAAATTATGGAGGTAATTGTGAAAATAAAGAATCTCTTTTTTCATATCCATTACTGTAATTATAAACAATTTATTAAATCAGGCAGGTTTTCGAAAATAATAAACAAAAAGCTTCAACATCACGAACTGATTTTTATTAAAGGTGAAAAGGGTAATATCCAAATTGGAAACAAAAGATATCAGTTTAAAGGAGGCATTCTACTATATGTTTGCCCTGATGTACTGCATTCAATTGAGCTAGATATCTACGGACCCGGAGATTTCCTTTCAGTTCATTTCAGCTATGCAAATGTAAGCTTTAACGATGGGAAATGGGATGTTAAAAGCGGCTTGGAAATCCTCCCGTTGTACCCTGCACAAGAATTCAAGGATTATTACAGTATTGAGGATAAGTTTAAAAAATTAGTTGACAGCTGGAATGCAAAACTGCCTGGATATGAGTTTATTGCCAGGACTTTGCTTCAGGAATTATTAATATCCGTTTATCAAAATACCATAAGACAAGATCAAAATTACTCTTCGTCCTTAAAAGTGGAAAAAGTCATTCAATACATGCATCAAAATATAAATATCAGATTGACCGTAACGGAGCTGTCAGAATTGGTACAGCTTTCATCTTCCTATTTATCAAGGATTTTTAAAGATATTACCGGATATTCCATAATTGAGTATTTTAATAAGATAAAAATAGATAAGGCAAAAGAACAGCTAATCGAGGGTGATAAAAAGGTAAAGGAAGTAGCAAGGACACTTGGCTTTATTGATGAATTTTATTTCAGCCGGATATTTAAAAAACTTGAAGGAATAAGCCCCTCTGAATTTTATAGCAGAAATATCCATGAAGAATAGTATAATGCATGGCGTAAAGCAGATTCCGGGGTTAAAATCAGGATATTATCCTTCATTGCTTTTGTACAAAAGTGGAACATGGAAGAGGGGGCTGATATCATACAGATTTGGAAAAGAAATTTATTGGTTTGCTGGTTCGGACTGTTTGTAGCCGGTGTAGGGATGAGCCAGATTGCACCGGTATTACCGCTTTATATAAAGCAGCTTGGAGTTGATAATGAAGCTTCCATCGCACAACTTTCAGGCATAGCCTTTGGAATTACTTACATCATTTCAGCAGTTTTCTCGCCGATTTGGGGACTTGCGGCAGATAAGGTGGGACGAAAACCAATGCTCTTAAGGGCAAGCCTTGGTATGGGGGCAGTTATATTTTGTATGGGTTTCGCACCAAATGTATATGTACTGATAGGATTAAGACTGCTGCAGGGGGCTATTACAGGTTACGGTACGGCTTGTACGACTCTGATTGCAACCCAGACCGAGAAGGAGCACGCCGGATATGCTTTAGGTACACTTTCAACGGCAAATATTGCGGGTTCTTTGCTGGGACCCACGATTGGAGGTTTTATAGGGGATAACCTTGGCTTGCGACCGGTATTTTTTGTTACAGGTATGCTGCTCTTAATTTCATTCGTTACAACTGCCATATTTGTAAAGGAAACTTTCAACCGTGAAAATAAAAAGGCACCTGGTATGAAAGAAATATGGAACAGTGTTTCTGAGAAAAGCCTGACAGTTACATTGTTTGTAACTTTTTTTATAATGACACTGGCGTTATATTCCATTGAACCAATTATCACGGTCTATGTAACCCAGTTGACCAAAGCTTCGGGCCATATTGCTTTGACTGCAGGACTGGCATTCTCGGCATCCGGCCTGGCCAATATCATGGCGGCTCCAAGATTGGGAAAGCTTTCCGATAAAATTGGGGCACACAAGGTTATATTGGCCGCACTTATAGTTGCAGGAATTATTTATATACCTCAAGCCTTTGTAAGAAACACCTGGCAGCTAATGGGACTTCGGTTTCTATTGGGGTTGACAATGGGAGGCTT
The DNA here is from genome assembly GCA_023392075.1 of Bacillota bacterium. Classification (GTDB taxonomy): domain Bacteria; phylum Bacillota; class Clostridia; order Acetivibrionales; family DSM-1351; genus Ruminiclostridium. The sequence goes on from JAEVZU010000291.1 coordinate 12,066, forward strand.
GAATCCTTCAGTGAATACCCTTATAAAGAAAATTACTCCGGATTCTATTACAGGCAGAATTTTTGGCTTCAGTATGTCGGCTGGATATTTAGGTGTATTCGGAGGGGCGGTTTTGGGCGGTCAAGTAGCGGCGTGGCTGGGTATCAGGTATGTATTTTTTACCACAAGTGTATTGTTATTATTAAATGCAGCATGGGCTTATTTTAAAGTGTATAAAAAATTGGCCAAGGTTAGTGAAGATTATAAAAATTAATGAATGGAGAGTAGAAATGGCAGATTTAAAAACGATAAAAGATACTGATGTAATTCAAGCTGAGAAAACGGCACTCGTAGTCATAGATCTGCAAAAAGGAATTGCAGACAGGGAGACAGCACCTTACAGTTCCACTCAGGTTATCCGGAATGCAGCCAGGTTAGCCAATGCTTTTACTGAGAAAGGTGCGTTTGTAGTTCTTATAAAGGTATCATCGATGGATCTGAAAGATATGCTAAAGCCAAATACCGATTTGAAAATGAATTCAGTGCAATTTCCGGAAGGATGGGACAGCCTTGTACCTGAACTGGCAAATGTAAAAAATGCGCATGTTATTACCAAAAGGCAATGGGGTGCATTCTACGGCACCGAACTGGACCTGCAATTAAGACGACGTGGTATAAACACCATTGTGCTATGTGGTGTTTCCACCGGAATAGGAGTGGATACTACGGCGAGAGAAGCCTATCAATATGGTTATAATCAAATTTTTGCTGAGGATGCAATGGCAGCTTCCACAAAAGAGGAACATGATTATGTTTGTAAACACATCTTTCCCAGGATTGGTAAGGTTCGAACAAGTGAAGAAGTGGTCCTGTCACTTAAATAAAAGAGCCATGCAAGACTGGAACGCAAATTAAATAATTTATTTTGTTATTGTTCAACCTTTTGGAGGAAGTAATAAAAAAGGCATCAATCAAAAAATCCATGTCAAAGTTCTTTTTGGTATGGATTTTTAACGTATAGGAGTTTATATGTTTTAGATAATACCCAAATCCTTCCTGTGCGTCTTTGCCTTGTCGCAGGTCAAATTCTCCGGCTCAAAAATCACCGACCTCACGCCGAGATATTTTGGCAATTTTCGAGGAGGATGGACGCAGCCTTGCTGACGCAAGGCAAGGACGACAACAAAGAAAAGTGGCAAAATAGCCGTCGTGAGGCGTGTTGTACATTGTCAATAGAGGGTATGCAGCATAGGAACTAAGGTAAGTACCAAACATAACCATCAATCATATAATATTAATGAGCATGTATATCTAACAGCATGCTCTACCCATAACTTTCAGGAGGTGAAAATTTTAAAATGGCTGAATTGATCGTAAACGGCGGCTTTGAGACAGGCTCATTTCCTCCCTGGCTTGTGGATAATGCAAGTATCACTTCACTTTACAAGCACTCCGGAAACTTTTCGGCACTGCTTCAAAGTGGTATTTCCGTAATATATCAGATTGTACCGGGAGATTTCAGCAGCAGTAGCAGCTTTTCCGCATATCTTGGGAAAATAGGGGTTCTGCCCAATCCGCTTACAACAATCACTATTTCATATTTTAATTCTGCTTTTAGCTTTCTTGGACTGGGTTTGGTAATCAGTATCCCACCAAACACTCTACCAGATGCATCACTGGGTAACTGGCAACTTTTTACCGGAACTACTGTTCCTGCTCCTCCAGGGACAACACAGGCAATAGTATCAATTAGTAAGCAGGGTGACCCCGGAACAGCTAATGTAGTTGTAGATGATGTATCATTGATATCCGGAGGTGTAGTCCCGACGGGCCCAACAGGAGCAACCGGACCAACAGGAGCAACCGGCCCGACGGGTCCAACCGGCCCGACGGGAGCAACCGGCCCAACAGGAGCAACCGGCCCAACAGGTCCAACCGGCCCGACGGGAGCAACCGGCCCAACTGGTCCAACAGGAGCAACCGGCCCAACAGGGGCAACCGGCCCAACAGGGGCAACCGGCCCAACAGGAGCAACGGGTCCAACAGGAGCAACCGGACCAACAGGAGCAACGGGTCCAACAGGGGCAACGGGTCCAACCGGCCCGACGGGAGCAACCGGCCCAACAGGAGCAACCGGCCCAACAGGCCCAACAGGTCCAACCGGCCCGACGGGAGCCACAGGTGCGTTTATATAAGGAAAACAAACTGCCTGTAAAAATGCGGTCTGCCTAAACCGCGTTTGAATGGGTATTGACTTGGATATATTCCGCAACTCTACGATATTCGTTGGCAAATTTCAGTTTGATAACAATATTACCGTTTTCGTATACCTTGATTATATCAACAAGTTCAATCAAAATATCCCTTGTCAGTTGGTCGGTGTTTTCATACTTCCTGAAGGCTACTAAAAAAGGATTTTCCGTATCAATCCGATTTTCGAACTCTGCCTTTTCTTCACGGAGATTGTTTATAACCTCATTGACGGTTTCTATTTGCCGTTCATAATCTTCTTTCATCTGGCGGTAATCTTTATGGCTAAGTTCGCCGTCTTTCCAATCCTGATAAATACTTTGCTTGTAGTACGAAATCTTAGAGAGTTCTTTTTCTTTTGCCGCTATCAATTCGTTCAGCCGTATAGACTGGCTTTTTTGTAGCGGAGCAGTGTTAACCCGTGAAACAATTTCAGAAAATGATGCTGCAATGTAAACCTGCTGCCTGATTGCATACAATACTGCCTGTTCTAAATAATTATGTTTAATCGTATGTTTTGTACAGGCTGTTTTTGACTGGTCTTTATAAGTGCGGCAATAATAATATACATTTCCTCCGACCTTGCTTCGCGTCATAGCCTTGCCGCAATCAGCACAACGCAGGAAACCGCTGAATAAATATAGATTTTTTTGTTCAGGCGCGGTGCGGGTATCTTTTTTCAAAAGCTTCTGCACTTTGGCAAAATCCTCACGGCTGATAGTAGGTTCATGGGTGTTCTCCACAATGAACCATTCATCTTCCGGGACGGTTTCCTGCACATGGATTTTATAGCTCTTAATGCGGTAACGGCCCTGCACCATATCACCCACATAAATGCGGTTTTTCAGAATGTTAGTGACAGTCATTGCACACCATAAAGGATTGCCGCCCTCGGCGTTTGGATTTTTATATTTCATACCCTTGCTTTTCTTATAGGACGCCGGGCATAAAATACCGCTTTCGTTGAGTTTGCGGACAATCGCATTTTTGCTCATGCCTTCTAGGAACCATGTAAAAATGCTTTTGACATTCTCTGAAGCTTCCTCGTCTATGATAAGAGCGTTTTTATCCTCCGGGTCTTTCTGATAGCCATAGGTCGCAAAGGAGCCGATATGCAAGCCTTTTTCCCGCTTCTTGTCAAAGGTTCTCCTGACGCTTTCCGAAGTACCCCTTGCGTGTTCCTCGTTCAGGACGCCTTGAACGGGAACGGCGATATTTTGCGCGTTTTGCGGGTCTTTGTAGGTATCAATGGGCTGTTGGTAAAGAGAGATAAACCTCACATTGTTTCGTAGAAACCAGTCACCCAGGTAATAGCTCTGATCGCCGTTATTGCGAAAACTCCGAGCAAGGTTTTTAACGATAACACAGTTGATTTTTCCCTTCTGTATATCTTCCAATAGTCTTTGGAAGTTTTCACGTTCTTCGTCCGTCGTACCGCTTACACCATCGTCAACATATTCGTCAACATAGATGTATTCATCGCCGTCGTCCTGCTGTTCGAGAAAATCCGTCAGTATGAGCCTTTGATTGGTAATGCTTTCCGATTCGTCTTTTCCCCGTTTATCCTCACGCGATAAGCGGATATAGAACGCTACTAACCATATCTTGTTTTTGGGCGTTGCTTTCACAATATTTTGCCTGTTGGCTACTCGTGCCATGTGCCCTCCTTTCGATTTAAATTATATTATTTTGGCGTAATGCGAACAGTGCCAAGAGGGCACGAGGCCGCATTATAAGCCGCTTTTTTTGTGTATGAGAAAGTTTGTAAGCACCTCTTGAAGCGGCGGTGCATTGTCGTCAAATTCAAGTTTAATTCCCATTTCTCCATAACGGAAGCATAAGGGATTTTTCAGCTTTTTTAAAACATAAGACATACGCTTTTCTTTCGGGAGGGAGTTATCAAGCTCCAATGTGCTAATGTCGGACAGTTTTTGAACATCTACCGTTTCTATATTTACGCTCATAAAATCATCTATAATTTTTGGTGTAATCATAATCATGCACCTTCTTATTCTGCATGATTCAATATATGCGTTTCCTTGTTTGTCCTATGAGAAAACACAAAAGCCACCACTTTTACAAAGAAAAGTGATGACTATATACGACTTTGTGCATAAGAAAGCCCTAAAATGGCATTACTGCCATTAGAAGGCCTTTGCGTGCATTTTATAAACCACGAAATTTCACTTTGGCAGCAATTTAAAAATGTATGGCCGGCCGACTATGTTTTACATAATGTATACAAACTTATTTTTCTGGTAAATCACGCCATTTTATACCTAGCTCAGGTGGAGAATATGTCTTCATTTTGTCCAGAAGATTTTTTGGGTCGGTGTCCACTAGAAGGAGTTTTGCGTTGGAGGGGTTCATAAATCCTTCTTGTATGGCTCTATCAATCATGTTAATTAGAGGGTCAAAGAAATGGGCTACATTTAAAATTCCCACTGGCTTATTATGAATTTTCAGTTGCGCCCAACTAAGTATTTCAAATAGCTCTTCATATGTTCCAATACCCCCGGGCAGCGTAATAAAGCCATCAGATAAATCTGCCATCTTTTTCTTTCTCTCATGCATATCGGCAACTTCAATAAAACGAGTAAGATTCATATTTACAATTTCTTTAGGGAAAAGTCCTTTAGGCATCACACCTGTAACAATGCCGTTATTTTTAAGTACTTGATCAGACAATTCACCCATTAAACCTACTTTAGATCCGCCATAAACCAACTCAATTTTGTTTTGTGCCAGTATTTCTCCAAGCTGCAACGCACACATTTTATATTCAGGTTTATTTCCAAAATTGGAACCTGAATATACACATATTTTATTCAATAGTTATCCTCCTATAAAATATCTAAAATTTTTGTATAACATATACCCCTGCTATAAGTAAAACTATTCCAAGTATTCTCTGCGGATTAATAAGGTGAACTTCATTTCCTAGAAAACCAAAATGATCAAATAGAATCGACAAAATAATTTGGCCGCAAATCACCAGACTAAACATATTTGCAAAGCCTATTTTAGGGGAAGCAAAAATTGTAACAAAGATGTAGAAAGCTCCCAAAAGACCACCGGTTAACATCCACCATCGAATACCTTTGAACATATTTGCGCCATTAGGCAATGAATAAGCGCCACTTAATATTGTATAAGAAAGCACCATGCCAAGACCTATTGTACCGACTAGAAAACTTATAAAAGAGGATAAAACAGGACTTCCAACTTTTGAACGTAGCTGCCCGTTGAATCCTGCTTGTAATGTCAAAGCCATACCAGATACCAATGAAAGAAAATAGTACAGTAATACCACCTTCACACCTCCTTTGCCAACGCTCTATTGACTCTACTGTATACTGATATTATAATAATGAATAAGGTATAAGTAAAATCATAATTTGATATAGGAGGTATACTCAATTATTATATGTTGATCAATTTGGAACTTTATAGGATTTTTTATACGACTGCAAAACTTGGAAGTATTTCCAAAGCAGCAAAAGAATTATATACGTCACAACCGGCAATAAGTCAGGCTATTAAGCAACTTGAGCAAAAGCTGGACGGGGAATTGTTTTATAGAAATGCCAGGGGTGTTTCTTTGACTGTTGAGGGTGAGGTTTTATATCGATATATTGAACAGGGTTATAACTTGATTCAGGCTGGGGAACATAAGTTTTCCGAACTTAAACAAATGACGTCAGGACAGTTGAGATTAGCAGTTTGCAGCGCAGTTTGCAAATATGATTTACTGCAATATATTAGTCAATATAATCTTAAATATCCGGACGTCTATCTATATATTCAAGACGAATCCAGCTCTGAAATAGCTCAATTACTGGACATGGGAAAAATTGATATAGGAATTATCAATCTTCACAATATTGATAATGATAAATTCAATACAATTAAAACTTTTGAAATGCAAAACTGCTTTGTTGCCGGTGAGAAATATAAAGCCTTATGTGACAATTCGATTTCAATTCATATGTTATCTCAAAGTTACCCGTTAATTATGCTCCAAAAGGGAGGCAATACAAGGGCATATATTGATGAATACTTTTTATCTCATGGAATTAATTTGGTTCCACAAATTGAGTTAAGTAATTTGGATTTGATCGTTGAATTTACTATCCAAGGATTGGGCGTAGCTTGTGTCATGGAAGAATATGTACAAAAAGAACTAAAAAACAAATCCCTATTCAAGCTTAACATTCAGGAAAAAATACCTCTTCGGAGGTTGGGAGCTGTCGTTAAAAAGGATATGCCACTTTCTACCGCAGCTCGTAAATTTATAGACCTGATAAGCATATAAAAGTTCAAAGCAGTTTATTATTGAACTTTTCCAGAAAGGTAATGTCTCTTTCTCTCAAAAAACAAAAACTTTTATATACTCAAGAGTAACAGAATTGCACACCGAACTGATGTACCTCTTTAATTAAGTGAAGCGATAAAGCTGGTGATTCTTTTTATCATTAACAAAATGACCAGCTATATTATTCTACTGAAAGCTCGTAAGGTAACAATACAGAGCTTCAATATTAGCTCTGTCACAAATTTGAAAACACAGTATATTACAGGAATCTGCTAATGCGATAGTTCAATATTTTATTTTTAATATTTTCCTATTATAAATGGTCCAACCGGAGCAACAGGTCCAGCCGGCCCGACGGGAGCCACAGGAGCAACCGGCCCTGCAGGTCCGACAGGTGCAGGAGTTACCGGAGCAACAGGTCCAACAGGCCCGACGGGAGCCACAGGAGCAACCGGCCCGGCAGGCCCGACAGGTGTTGGAGTTACCGGAGCAACAGGTCCAACCGGCCCAACAGGAGCCACAGGAGCCACAGGAGCCACAGGAGCAACCGGCCCGGCAGGTCCGACGGGTGCAGGAGTTACCGGAGCGACAGGTCCAGCCGGCCCCACGGGAGCCACGGGAGCAACCGGCCCGGCAGGTCCGACGGGTG